>JAFGVL010000112.1 GCA_016938015.1 Paludibacteraceae bacterium | reverse complement strand
TCCGTACTTTGCGATATTTATATCTTTTATTTTATCTAATTGGTGCTTATTTAGAAATTTGCTTGGGTTTTTAGAGGTGCCCTATACAGATAAAATAATTTTTGTTATGTAAATAACAACACTAAACAACAAAAGGAATAACATGAAGAAAAAAATTTTCGTATTAAGTACGATTTTAACAGTAGGGCTACATGCTACATCTATCAATTCTTCAGATGTCACTATGATATTTGGTGAACATGGTCAAAATACTTTGACTATTAAAAACCTTAACACTCTTGAAATGAAAAACACTTATGGTGAAGGTTGGTCAAAATGGAGCAAAAAATTGAGAAAATCACTGAAAAAAATTGGTGCTGTTGCGATATTTCCAGCTATAATTCCAACAGGTTTTGCTGCACTTCGTCCAGTTGAAACCACAAAAATACTTGCTGCAACAGCATCAGGTCAATTTATAAAGGCAGGTGTACTAACCATTACAACTGCTGATAGTATCGCAAAAAATCCAAGCATTAAACTTCCGTAATAAGCTTAGATAATAGCTCTCAAATACGATATATGCCAACTAAAATTCCGAGCATAAATTTAATTTTGTTCGGAATAAATATAGTGCACTTTTACAGAAGCCTAAAAGTACCTATTTGGAATGACACCAATTATCAAGTTCTCTGTGAATCTTTTCTTTTTCATTATAGTCCTTACATTAATTTTCTAAGATATTGAAATTTTTAACGTAAAGGATTTGTAATTCTTTCATATAAACTTTTAGGGAATGGCTCTATTGTTTTAAAATCTTGAACTCCTGCCCTGCCGTTTTGGGGCAAAATTGCTAATATTTTTCCTTGATTTTCATTTTTTCCATAGGTAAAGAACATCTCTTCAAATTTTGCATGATTGACGCGGATGTTTCCAAAAGACGGATCTGCAAGATAAGCATAATGCTCATCCATCTTTTTAAGTACCGTAAAGTGTTCTTGTTTACGTATTTTCACAAAAACGATTACAGGGATTTGAAGCTTTTTTAACTCCTGCATACCCAATGCGATGCCGATCGCTTTAAAACCTTGTGAAGACGCATATTGTGAAAGATCGTAAAATGAAAGCCCATTGAGCCCTTGTTGATTTTCAAGCTCTGAAGGCTCTTCTTCTACTCCTTTGGCTTCAAGAACACTCTCTAAAATCATTAATTCCGAAACATTGGCATCATAGTAATAACTTAGCAAGGTCGATAATGCGGCACTACCACATGAATAATCATAGCGTTGACGTGTTAGTTTATCATTTTTAAATTCTATCCATGATTTTATTGGCTTATGGAGTGCAAATTCTTTTTCTTGAATCGTTATCTCACCCCATAACGATAAACAAAGTAATAATACAGAGAATATTTTCATTAAAATTTATAGGAATAATTAAGTGTCATTGCGCTTTGAGAATAAGTAGAAGTATCGGTTTTTTCCATATCGGCACTTAGGACGCTGCGTGCAAAAATTTCGTAACTCACTCCAAACAGCCACGACAATCTACTCTGATTTGCTGCAATAATTTCCCCATCATAAGTATCTTTTTGTTTATACTCATAACTTATTCCCCAATTTAAACTTGTATAAGGATTTACAGCGAAATGGATTTGAGGGGTTATGCTTAGGACATCACCTGCACTTATGGCATGTGTTTTACTTTTGTGGGGGCTGTTAAATCCATATGTAGCTTTAATAAAAAAGACTACGGGGTCACTCGTGTAATAGGACGCTAAAAATATCGAACCACTTTTAAGATAAAAGTCTTTATGCAAAGTTGCATCACGCTCAATTACATCAAGTGTACCTCCGAGTAACAAAGCAGGATAGCCATCTTCGTTATGCACTTGATAAACACCGCCGATGCCAGCGGAACTAAAACCTTTGTCATTATGGGAGGTGATACTATTTGCATAGAGTGTTCGTTCGCTAGAGCTGTAAAGATTTCCATAAGCAAAAACTTCAATATCACTATTGAACCCGTAACGTAACGCTAAAGAGTAACCTAAATAATCACTTTGGCTTGCAACATTACCTATGTAAGTAGGAATAACAACATAGTCCCCGTTTACGGTTTGATAGCCTACTAAGCCTACATTGCTGTCGCTGCGTTGTGTGTTGATATACGATACGCTTACATCGCTCTGAACTAGATTCTTGTCCGTGAGCAACTCATCTACTTTCACTGCTTGGGCAGATAAAGTAAGAGGAATTAAAAATGTGACTATCAATAAATGAATTAATCTTTTATTCTGAGCTAACCTATCTTTTTGCATAATCAAATAAACTCCAAATGAATATTAAAAGTTGGATTATAACAGTTTTATGATTAATAATAAATGTGAAAAATTAATAAATTCAATTTCAATTAAGCTTTATAGTTCTACAATATTCGTCAATTTACTTTTAAAGGACATTCGATGAAAAAAATTTTAGTTAGTATTGCTGCTGTAGTAGCACTTGGAACAACTGCTTTTGCAACTGTAAACTC
>JAFGVL010000111.1 GCA_016938015.1 Paludibacteraceae bacterium | reverse complement strand
TATAAGCTAATTTCCCTTTTCTTTTAGGGTTTGAAACACTTTCTACTTGATCAAGCGAATCGGCAATAATCCAATCAATATAAGCATTGTAAGAGGCTTCAGATTGAATGATAATATCCGGTTTGCGTGGAGGTACTTCCAATCGTTTGTCGTCTTCAATTTCATATTTTCGAAATTCAATCAAACCTTTAACATACCAAGTTTCTGATAAATTCTTGGTGGATTCATCTTGAAGTGCTGCGTCTATAAATGTTTTTGCAGCAACAAAATCGGGGGTTATTGCTTTAGCTTTACTCCTCGCCTTTTTTACATTTTCTTCTTGAGCAAATGTAAATGACGAAGCTAATGCCAATAGCACAAATAAAATAATTTTTTTCATTGGACTTTTTTTTATTGTTAAACGTCTATTCTTTATCGTTATCTTCTTCAATATCTGTAGCTTGATTATCTAAAATCGTACCAGTTTCATTTTCCGTAGAATCTTGATTATCAGACACAAATCCCTCTTCCATGTTTTCTTCATCCAATTCAACTTCTGAATTAACTTTACATACAGAGGCAATTTCATCGTTACGTTTTTCAAGGTTAATTAATCGTACACCTTGTGTAGCACGACCCATTATTCTGAAATCGGAAACTTTCATGCGTATGGCAATACCCGATTTATTTATAATCATTAAATCGTTGTCGTCATTTACGTTTTTAATAGCCACTAATTTGCCTGTTTTTTCGGTGATATTAATTGTTTTCACACCCTTTCCACCGCGATTAGTTACTCTGTAATCTTCTATATCCGAGCGTTTACCATAACCCAATTCAGATACTACCATTACGGTTTCTTTTTCGTGATCGTTTATGGTAATCATTCCTATTAATTCATCAGAAGAATCATTCAAATCCAAAGTCATACCTCTTACTCCGGTTGCGTTTCGGCCCATCTCACGCACTTTCGATTCATTGAAGCGAATAGCCCTTCCGTTGCGGTTAGCCATAACAACTTCGCTTTTACCATCGGTTAATCGTACTTGAATTACTTGATCGTCTTCTCTAATGGTAATAGCATTTACACCGTTTACACGAGGTCTGGAATAGGCGGCTAAAATAGTTTTTTTAATTACTCCTTGTTTGGTAGCAAATAACAAATAATGCGTACTATTAAATTCGGGATCTTGCAATTGTTTAATTTTAATAAATGCATTTACCTTATCATCAGCATCAATATTAAGCATATTTTGTATTGCTCTTCCTTTACTTCCTTTACTTCCTTCAGGAATTTCGTATACTTTGAGCCAATAGCACCTTCCTTTTTGTGTGAAAAACAACATATAGTTATGCATAGATGCCGGATAGATATATTCTATAAAGTCTTCGTCGCGCGAATCACTTCCTTTAGAACCGACTCCACCCCTATTTTGAGATTTAAATTCAGTCAATGCAGTACGTTTGATATACCCCAAATGCGAAATGGTAATAATCATTTCTTCGTCGGCATAAAAATCTTCCGGATTGAACTCTTCCGAAGCATACACAATTTCTGTACGACGAGCATCGCCGTATTTAGCTTTTATTTCTTCTAATTCTGTTTTAATTACAGCCATTTGCAAGTCTTTGCTGGCAAGAATTTCTTTTAAATGAGCAATAAGTTGCATAATTTCTTCGTACTCTGCACGCAATTTATCTTGCTCCATTCCCGTTAATTGGCGCAATCGCATTTCAACTACGGCTCTCGATTGAATTTCTGATAAGCCAAAACGCTCAATCAGTTTATCTCTTGCTTCATCAGGCGTTTTCGAATTTCGAATAATTTTTATGGCTTCATCCAAATTATCCAAAATAATCATAAACCCTTCTAGTAAATGAGCACGTCTTTCCGCTTCTGCCAATTCAAATTTTGTACGCCTTACTATTACATCGTGGCGGTGTTCTACAAAATAATGAATCATATCTTTCAAATTGAGTAAACGCGGACGCCCTTTTACCAAGGCAATGTTGTTTACACTAAAAGATGACTGTAATGCACTGTATTTAAATAATTTATTTAGCACCACATTAGAGTTGGCATCTTTTTTAATGTCAATCACAATACGCATTCCATCACGGTCGGACTCATCATTGATATTAGAAATTCCTTCAATTTTCTTTTCACCAACCATTTCGGCAATTGCCTTAATTAAATCGGCTTTATTTACCAAGTAAGGAAGTTCGGACACTATTATTCGTTCGCGTCCGTTTTTTTCGGTTTCAATATCTACCTTCGATCGTATTACTACACGACCTCTACCGGTTTCTAAGGCTTCTTTTACTCCGGCATATCCGTATATGATACCTCCGGTCGGAAAATCGGGTGCTTTTACGTATTTTAATAATTCACTCATTTCTATATCATTATTATCGATATAGGCACAAGTTGCGTTTACTACTTCGGTTAAGTTGTGGGTTGGCATATTGGTAGCCATACCAACAGCAATACCCGAACCACCGTTTATGAGTAAATTTGGAATGCGTGATGGTAAAACAGTTGGTTCTTGTAAGGTATCATCAAAATTATTTTGAAAATCAACGGTATCTTTATCAATATCCATGAGCATTTCTTCGGCAATCTTTTTCAAGCGTGCTTCAGTATAACGCATGGCTGCAGGACTATCTCCATCTACCGAACCAAAGTTACCTTGACCATCGACCAAAGGATAACGCAACGACCATTCTTGCGCCATACGCACCATGGCATAATAAACAGAAGAATCACCATGTGGATGGTATTTACCTAACACCTCTCCCACAATTCTGGCCGATTTTTTATATCCTTTATTGGAAGCTAAACCCAATTCGTTCATCCCAAACAATACTCTACGGTGAACCGGCTTAAACCCATCTCTTACATCGGGCAATGCGCGCGAAACAATCACCGACATCGAATAATCGATGTAAGATGATTTCATTTCCTCTTCAATGTTAATCTTAATAATTCTGTCCTGTTCAATCATTTTTTCTCTCTATTATATCTATTAGTTATTTCTCAAAAAACCTTGCTAAATTAGCATTAAATATCCGAATAATAAAGCCATTTAACGAAATATTATCAACAAAAAATGTCTTAAAAAAAGCGTGCTTTTAAGACATTAACTGATTGATTTTGTTTGTTTTATACTTATTCGAGTTTTTCTTGCCAAACAAAATGAGGCGAAAAACAAGCGGTTAACTCCGGTTGTTGTTTAAAAATACCAAAAACACTCGATCCGGAGCCCGACATAGATGCATATAAAGCTCCTTTTTCGTATAATTTATTCTTAATCTCTGCTATTGCAGGATATATCTTAAAAATAGGATCTTCAAAATCGTTTTTCATACATCCTTTCCATTCTTCAGGGGGTTGCTCTGCAATATCCAACAAACTTACAGTGGGTTTATGTGGTGTACACAATGAATAAGCCTTTGCAGTTTCTACCGAAACATCCGGTTTAACTAACACTAAAAAATAGCCTTTAAGTGAGAGCTTTATCGGATTTAAAACTTCTCCTTTACCACTTGCAAACGAGGGTGTATTGTCAATAAAAAAAGAACAGTCGGCTCCCAAGCGAAGCGCATATTTTTTTAATTCATCCGTACTTAAACCAAGCTTATAATTACTGTTCAACATCAATAACATAAAAGCGGCATCAGCCGACCCCCCTCCTAAACCGGCTCCAAGAGGAATATGTTTGTGTAAATAAACAGCTAATCGGGGTAACTTAAAATCGTTAAACAATAAATGATAGGCTTTTAATACAAGATTTTGATCTAAGTTGCCGTTAACTTTACACCCGCTAATTACCAGACTGGTTTTATTATCCGAGGGGTTTTCAACAAATTCCAACGCATCTTTTAGTCCTATAGGATAAAAAATGGTTTCAATGGTATGATATCCATCGGGTAATTTACCGGTAATATGCAAACCTAAATTTATTTTAGCATTTGGAAATGAGAGCATTATAACGGTTTTTGAGTTAAAAGTTAACTAGTTAGAGTTAAGAAAAGATTTAATATCAAAGATACGGATTCAAAATAGGCATAAAAGTAAAAGTTATTAACAGTGTGTTGAAAATAATTGTTGATAAGATGCTTATAACGACTTTGTTATTTTTTATTGAAAGCAACTGTAGTTGCTTACTTTTGAAGAAACATTTTTTCACCAATTATGGACTCAGAAAAACAAGATAAAAAATTTTCTAAAAACAGTAAACCAACAGTTACCGGCGTGCATGGAAAAGTACCACCGCAAGCCTTAGAAATTGAAGAAGCCGTATTGGGTGCATTAATGCTCGAAAAAGATGCCTTCTCGATGGTTTCGGATTTTTTACATCCCGAAGATTTTTACAAACCCCAACATGTTAAAATATTTAAGGCCATTTGTGATTTAGAAAATCACAGTCAGCCGATAGATATGCATACCGTTACCGAACAATTACGTAAAAACGGTGATTTAGCAGAAATAGGTAACCCCTACTACATTGCCAACCTTACGGCAAATGTTGCTTCGACAGCTCACTTAGAATACCATGCGCGTATTATTGTGCAAAAATCCTTAGCCCGAGAGCTGATTAAAATTTCATCCGAAATTGAAACGCAAGCCTTTGAACAAGAAACCGATATTGATGAACTGCTTCAAAAAGCTGAAGAAAAGATTTTTGCTATTTCTCAGCAAAACTTAAAAAAAGATGCACAACAAATAAACCCCATTGTAACCGAAGCTATTAAACGCATTGAAATAGCTCGTAATGCCGAAGGTTCTATTAGTGGTGTTGCCTCGGGCTACAAATTACTGGATAATATAACCTATGGCTTTCAACCCTCCGATTTAATAATTATTGCTGCCCGTCCGGCAATGGGAAAAACGGCTTTTGTACTATCTATGGCTAAAAATATGGCTGTTGATGGTATTTACGATGGTAAAGGGGTTAATAAACGCTTTAAAGTAGCCCTTTTTTCGCTCGAAATGTCGAATATTCAATTAGTAAACCGTTTGTTAATGAATGTTTGCGAAATTGAAGGGGATAAAATTAAAACAGGTAAATTAGAAGACAACGAATGGGATTTATTAAACCAAAACCTAAAAAAATTAGACGGGGCTCCTATTTTCCTCGATGACACCCCGAGTTTATCTATTGCCGAATTAAGAAGTAAAGCAAGGCGCTTAAAAAGCAACGAAGATATTGATATCATAATAATTGACTACTTACAATTAATGAGTGGTGGCGATAGTAAAAGTGGTAAATTTGGCAGTAGAGAGCAAGAAGTTAGTACCATATCGCGCTCCCTTAAATCATTAGCCAAAGAACTAAACATACCGATAATAGCACTTTCACAGCTTAATCGCGGAGTTGAAAACCGTACCGGTACTGATGCAAAACGCCCTCAATTATCAGACTTACGTGAATCGGGAGCCATAGAGCAAGATGCCGATATGGTTTGCTTTATACACCGCCCCGAATATTATAAAATTTTTGAAGATAGTAACGGAAACGATTTACGCGGAATTGGAGAAATTATTGTAGCCAAGCATCGAAATGGTGCTGTTGG
>JAFGVL010000012.1 GCA_016938015.1 Paludibacteraceae bacterium | reverse complement strand
GGGCGGCTTTGCCGCCCTCTTTCTCTCCCCACTCCTAATACAAACGCTTTGTCATTCCGAATGAAGCGGAGCGGAATGAGGAATCGCCAAAAGAACTGCATTATCGGGAGAAACAGTGGAGAGTGGAGAGTGGAAAGTTGTGATGATTTGCGCTTTTTTGTGTTATTTGCGTTCAAAATAGAGTTGCGACATTTGCGTTCAAAATAATTTCAATATCAAAATAGTATCACACTAAAATAGAATTCAATAATAAATATGTGTAACTTTATTGCCTTAAAAAATAGAACTATGAAAGGATATATACAGGTATATACCGGAAACGGTAAAGGAAAAACAACGGCAGCCATAGGGCTCTCTGTGCGTGCTGTAGGAGCCGGTAAAAAAGTTTTCTTCGCTCAATTTGTAAAAGGTCAACTTTATTCGGAAGTAAAAGCTATACAACAATATTTGCCGAATATTACGATACAACAATACGGATTAGATTGTTTTATTTACAACAGCCCTACCGCCGCCGATATTGCAATTGCGCGTAAAGGTTTTGAAGAGGTTTCAACAATAATCCGCTCGGGAGAGTATGATGTGGTAGTATTGGATGAAGCCAATATTGCTATTTATTACCAACTGTTTACTGTAGAAGAACTGATTGATTTGCTGCAACAAAAACCCGAACAAACAGAAATTATTATTACCGGAAGAAATGCCTCGGAAAAACTAATTGCCTTTGCCGATTTGGTAACCGAAATGAAAGAAATTAAGCATTACTACACGCAAGGAATTAAAGCAAGAAAAGGTATTGAGCACTAATAGAACAAAAGGGGCTGTCCAAAAAGTAACTATTTTGAACGCAAATAACACAAATGACGCAAATCAACACAAAAGAAGATTTGTAGCAGTCAGATAATTAGCAATATATGATTTGCGGCAATTTGTGTTATTTGCGTCATTTGCGTTCTACTTTGTTTTTGGACAGCCCCTTATGTTTTTTCTGTTGCCTTTATTTTAATGCCCTATAAAAAGAACAAACCCCAAACGTAAACCTACGGTATTTTACTTCTTTAAAACCACATTTTTGAAGTAGAGCTATCATTTCTTTTCCTTTTGGAAAATACTGAATGGTGGTAGGCAAATACTGATACGCTTTTACATCTTGCCTTAACGAACAAGCCATAAAAGGAATTATTAATTTAGTATAGATACGATAAAAAGGGAGAAATAAAAAGCTAGGTTCAGAGAGCTCTAAAATCACTAGGTTTCCACCCGGTTTTAAAACACGATACATTTCTTTTATGCCTTTTTCCAAATTTTCGAAATTACGCAAGCCAAAAGCAACAGTTACCGCATCGAACAAAGCCTCATCGTAGCTGCATTGCAAACAATTGTCTTTTTTTAGTTCGATAACATTGCTCAAGCCTTGTTTAGCAACTTTAATACGTCCGTTTTCAATCATTTTTTCAGAAATATCTATCCCTATAATTTTTAACGGACGTAAGCGTTGGCTGGCTTCTATGGCAAAATCGGCGGTACCGGTTGCCACATCTAAAATTAATTTAGGTTTATACTTACGCAAACTTTTTATGGCTCGTCGGCGCCAAGTAACATCAATACCCATTGTCATGGCACGGTTCATCGCATCATAATGTGTAGAAATGCTATTAAACATTTCCTTTACCTGTTCTTCTTTGCCTTCCTTTTTCTTTTTATACGGAAGCACCTTCTCTACTTTATAACCCTTATCCGACATATGCGTACAACAATGAATTTAAAATTATGATTGATACATGTGCTCAATAAAAATTTTGAGCCCTATTAACAAGAGGATGATACCTCCAACAATTTCTATACGAAAAGTAAATCTTTTGCCAAAATACACGCCTATATAATTACCCGCCAACGAAAAAACAAAACTAACCAGCCCAATTATAAGGCTTGCTTGAATAAGTATTTGTGTAGAAAAAGAAACAAAAACAATGCCTGTGGCCAAAGCATCTATACTGGTTGCTACTGCCAATACTAATACCGACGACCACAAAAACGGGTTGATGGACTTATTACAGCTACCGTCTTCTTGTTGAAGTACTACCGCTTCACGAATCATTTTTATTCCTAACACAGAGAGTATAAATAATGCTACCCAATGGTCGTACAACTCAATATACGATTTAAAGCCAATACCAACCAGCCAACCAATTACAGGCATAACTGCCTGAAACAAACCAAATAACAGAGCAATACGAAAAATGGGTTTTAGTTGAAAAGTTTTAAGCACAATACCTGCAGCTACAGATACAGCAAAACAATCCATAGCCAAACCAATAGCAATTAATAGTATATCGAGAATATGCATTTATTTTTTAGATATAAGAACAAAGAGCAAAGAATAAAGACTTTTTTAGAAAAATATACTTGTCTTTAATCTTTGGCCTTTACTCTTTGTTATTGATTGCTCACAAATATAGTCGTTTTAAAACAAAAAAACCGCAACTGTAAAACAGATGCGGTTTTTCATTATGTTAAAAAATCTATCTTAACAAATTAGATAGGTGAAAATGTAAGAGTTATGCTATAATTAGCTAAATCACTTGTACTTTTAACTGCCAAGTATAAATACAAAGAACTAGTTGTACTAGTATTTGACAAGGTATAATACATACTACCATTAGCATTTAAATTACTATCATCGAAGGTTGGATTATCATTCAACGACCAACTGTAATACGTATCATAAACAATACCGGTACCGGATACAACACGAGTTACTTCTGTTGAAGCAGGAATTTGAATTTTAATAAAATCAACATCCGGATTTACTCTATTTTTATTTACTACAATAGTTCCGGTATAGGTACCAGCGGTTTGAATATATCGTGCATTTGTATATAAATCATTCGGTTCGGAGGCTTCGTTAACATTCTTTTTAATTACTTCCAAAGTATATCCTGCAGGCACTGTAGATATTGCAGAAGTTGTATATACCTTAACATATCTGGCATTGCTTGCACCTGAACGCATAAAAATTGTTTGAGTTATATCAAGTCCTGCTCCAGCATTAATGGCAACATAATTAGTAATTACTTTATTTTCATCATAAATTTCCATACTAGGATTCATATCTGCCGTTTTATTAACTAACTTAACATCGTATTGATCCCAAACATTTTCACTGGACAAATCCTGAATCATATAAAAATCAACATCGTTGGTTAACAAATTACAATCTTTTACTAAAGCTAACGGAAATGCAGTTGCAGAGCCAATTATATCATTGCCTTCAAACTCATCGGCAGCATTTTGAAAACTAACTTTTAAGGTATAATTAGCCGGATAAACACTAGCATCAGTACCCACAACTTTTACGTAAAATTCAGATTCTGCTGTTTCTAAATTATAACTTAAATTTGCACTTTTTCCGGCAGCAGGGACTTGTGCTATTTCAACCTTATCTTTGTTGTAAATAACTAAACTAAAATTAGCATCCGAAGCATTGGTTAAGGCAAACTTCAACAGGTCTATTTTTGAAGAACCCGAACCGGTAATCTTGTAAAAATCTACATCAGCAGCTTCGGCTATACCTCCATTCACATCAGTACCTAAAGTTGTGTTTGATGCAGCAACAATGGTATTATTTGGTTCAAACTGATCTTGTACAACTTCCGGTTCGTCATCTTTACAAGCATTAAAAGAAAGTGTTAACGCTGACATTATCAGCAACATAGTTGGTTTTAACAGGTACATTTTTTTCATCTTTTTGTTTTTTAATTTAATTAAACATTGCTTATAAGATGATTTTCTTTTCGTTGGTTGCAGTTTAAGTTGTTAAAAAAAATAAAAAGCCATTATTTTTTCCACAAAACAGCCATTTCTTCCAAGGTTTTTCCTTTAGTTTCGGGCACCATTTTCCATACAAATAAAATAGATAATACCGACATTACACCGTATAAAGTATAAGTAAAGCTAATACTAAATGCCTCTAACGAAGGGAAAGTTGCCGATACAATAAAGTTGGTTATCCATTGTGCAGCCACAGCAATTGCTACTGCTTTACCCCTAATGGTATTAGGAAATATTTCGGATATTAATACCCAGCAAATTGGTCCCCACGACATCATAAATGAAGCCGAATAAATAACAATAAATATCAGTGTACTAATACCTATAATTTGCCAATAAGCCAATAAACCAATAGCAAACATACCAATAGCCATCCCTATGGAGCCTATTATCAATAATGGTTTTCTTCCAAACTTATCTACCGTAAATATTGCAACCAACGTAAACAATATATTTACAATTCCCATAATTACTGTTTGCCACATGGCTGCATCATTTCCAAAACCTAATCCTTTGAAAATTGTTGGTGCATAATACAATACCACATTGATACCTACCACTTGTTGAAAAACAGAAAGTAGAACACCAATAATAAGCACTTTCCAACCATAGGCTGTTACTTTCTCAATTTTTTCGTGGGCTGTATTTTTAATATCTTTTAAAATTTGTTTGGCTTTGATAGTTCCATTAATCTTAGTTAGAATACCTAAGGCCTTTTCATCTTGTTCTATTAAGGCCAAATAACGAGGGGTTTCAGGAACAAAAAATAACAGAACACCAAATAGTCCTGCTACTATCGATTCAGAAGCAAACATATATCTCCAACCGGTAACATTAATCCATTCAATAGCTCTATCCTTCGTAATAAAATAATTAACGAAATACACCACCAACATACCAAAAATAATGGCAAACTGATTCCAAGAAACCAATTTACCACGTATTTCTGCAGGAGCCATTTCAGCAATATACATCGGACAAATAGCCGAAGCTAAACCTACGCCTATCCCACCAAGAATTCTGTAGGCATTAAAATAAATCAATAAGGTAGCTAATTCTGTTTCAGAATTTACAAATAGCATTTCGGGAAAGCCTGAACCTATAGCAGAAATAAAGAAAAAAACGGCAGCAATAAGCAAGGATTTTTTACGTCCGAAATAAGAAGCGAAAATACCCGAAACCATACTACCAATAATACAACCTATTAATGCACTGGAAACTGTAGCCCCGTGATAAAAAGTAGCTAAGGTGCCATAATTCGCTTCGTTTAGTTGAAAATACGATTTGAGTGCATCTACTGCACCCGAAATTACAGCGGTATCATATCCAAAAAGTAAACCACCTAAGGTGGCAACTAAAGTAATACCTATGATGTAAAAGTGTTGTCCTTTGTGTTCGTTCATGTTGTTGTTTTTATGTAGAAACGCACGGCGTGCGTCTGTTTTTATTTTGCAATAATCTCATGAGAGGCCCACAGCAGTGCGTCTTTATAAGATGTTGTCCTGTTTTAAAAAGATGCACGCCATGCGTCTTTACTACAAATACATATTTATTAAACTCTCATACAGTTCCTGTTTACCGCTAATGGTTGTAGGTTCTCCATTAGCAAGGGCAATAGTTCTTAAATCTTCCAAACCTAATTTTCCTGTTTCAAATTCTGCTCCTTTACCACTATCAAAAGAACTGTAACGCTCAGCACGCATTTTCTTATAATCAGAGTTTTTTAGTATCTCGTCCGAGATAAGTAAGGCTCTGGCAAAAGCATCCATTCCGGCTATGTGAGCAATAAAAATATCTTCCAAATCGGTTGAGTTACGACGGGTTTTTGCATCAAAGTTAACGCCCCCGCTTTTAAATCCTCCTGCTTCCAAAATAACCAACATAGCTTCGGTTAATTCATATACATTTATAGGAAATTGGTCGGTATCCCAACCGTTTTGATAATCACCACGGTTAGCATCAATCGAACCGAGCATGTTATTATCTACAGCCACTTGTAATTCGTGTTGAAACGTATGTCCGGCTAAAGTAGCATGGTTTACTTCTATATTAAGTTTAAAATCATTTTCCAACCCGTAGTCTTTTAAAAAACCTATTACTGTAGCCGCATCAAAATCGTATTGGTGTTTGCTGGGTTCCATAGGTTTTGGTTCGATATAAAAACAACCTTTAAACCCTTGAGCACGTGCATAATCGCATGCCATACCCAAAAAACGCCCCATGTGGTCGAGTTCACGTTTCATATTAGTATTGAGTAAACTCATATAACCCTCTCTTCCACCCCAAAACACATAGCCTTCGCCTCCCAAGGCAATAGTGGCATCAATGGCATTTTTTACCTGAGTACCGGCATATGCCAACACATTAAAATCGGGATTAGTTGAAGCACCGTTCATATAACGGGCGTTTGAAAACACATTGGCTGTTCCCCATAAAAGCTTTACGCCTGATGCTGCTTGTTTTGCTTTGGCATAATCTACTATTGTTTGCAGGTTTTTCTCATATTCTTTCAGGTTACTTCCTTCTGAAACAAGGTCAATATCGTGAAAACAATAATAAGGAGCCCCTAATTTTGTGATAAACTCAAAAGCAGCATCCATTTTATCTTTAGCTTGCTGAATTGAATCAGACGCAGTTGCCCAAGGATACAACTTAGTTGCTCCACCAAAAGGGTCAGCCCCATCGCCGCAGAAGGTATGCCAATAAGCTACCGCAAAACGCAAATGCTCTTTCATGCTTTTACCTGCAATGGTGCGATTTTCATCATAATACCTGAAAGCTAATGGATTCTTGCTTTCTTTTCCTTCAAATTTAATCTTATCAATTCCTTTAAAATACACTGTGTTTCCTATTGTTACCATATTATTCGTTTATTTGTTTTTTTAGGATGTTTTCCCAACTTAAATAAGCAGCTTTTGTGGCGGCTATTTCCGTTTTTTTCGGGTCAATTGTTTCTATTTTTTGTAGCGACGCAAAGGCTTCTTGTTCGTTTTTATAAATGCCGGCTCCAATTCCTGCTCCTTTAGCAGCTCCAATGGCACCGTCGGTATCATATAATTCAATGCTTGTTTCACAAATATTGGCAAGTGTTTGTGTAAAAACAGGACTTAAAAACATATTGGCTTTACCGGCACGTATTACCTTAGTTGTGATACCTACTTGCTGCATAATATCCATACCGTATTTAAAAGTAAACACAATTCCTTCTTGTGCTGCTCGTGCTAAATGGGCTTGCGTATGGAGATTAAAACTCAGTCCGTGAAAACCTGCCTGTATCTCTTTGTTTTCGAGTACTCGCTCGGCACCATTACCATAAGGCAATACACACAAACCATCGGAACCAATAGCAACAGTAGCTGCCAGTTGATTTATTTCGTGGTATGAAATTCCATTCATTATCTGCTTGCGTAGCCATGCATTTAAAATTCCGGTACCATTAATACAAAGCATTACACCAATACGTGTTTGTTTACTAGTATGGTTAACGTGAACAAAAGAGTTTACACGCGAGCGTTTATCATATTGTACCTTATCACTTATTCCGTACACCACGCCCGAAGTTCCTGCTGTAGCAGCTACTTCGCCGGGTTGAAATACATTTAACGAAAGAGCATTGTTTGGCTGATCGCCGGCACGGTAACTTATAGGTATGCCCGAAACTAAGCCCAGTTCTTGCGCCGCTGTTGCAGTAAGTAATCCTTGTATGGAAAAAGTGGGTTTTATTTCAGGAAAAATAGTACTACTAAAACCAAACTCCTTTAAAATATCTTGCGAAAGCGTATTTTGGATAAAATCCCAAGCAATACCCTCCGAAATACCCGAAGGAGTAGTACAAATTTCACCGGTAAGCTTCATGGCAATATACTCACCGGGTAGCATAAATTTATCTGTTATTGAAAAAATATCGGGTTCGTTTTCTTTTACCCAAGCTAGTTTAGCAGCAGTGAAATTGCCGGGAGAGTTTAACAGATGAGAAAGACATTTTTCGGATCCAATATGCTCAAACGCTTTGTTTCCGTAGGGCACAGCACGACTATCGCACCAAATAATAGAAGGACGTAATACTTGTTTGTTTTTATCGACTAACACCAAGCCATGCATTTGATAAGAAATGCCTATGGCTTTGATATCGGAAGGAGAAATGCGGGTCTGGCTACATACATCCGCCACGCTTTCTTTTAAGTAGTTCCACCAAGATTCAGGATGCTGTTCTGCCCAACCCAGTTTAACCGATAAGATAGCTGCTTCTTGTTTAGGATAAAAAGCCGAAGCCACGCAAACACCTTTTTGAGCCTCAACCAAAGCCACTTTTACCGACGAACTTCCTATGTCTATTCCAAGTAAATACATTTCAATTAAATATTAAAGTCGCTAGTCTTTGCTCTTCGATGTTTGATGTTTGTCTTGGCTCTTGGCTCTTTGTTCATTCTATCTACAAAAAGAACAGACTCATTTCCCGTTTATTTTTTTGATACAACTCTTCATTGAAGCAATACAACTTTGCCGGTCGGTGATTTACATTTGTCTCCATCTTATTAGTTTCAATCAAATAAGGGAGCTTTAAAATCTTCTTTCTGAAATTTCTGTTGTCAAATTGTTGGTCTAGTATTACTTCGTAAAGCGCTTGTAAATTATTTAATGTAAAATAGGTTGGCAATAAATTAAATTCCAAGGGCGATGCCGTTAACTCTTTTTTTAAATGTTGATAAGCTTCCCGTACAATTTCATCGTGATCGAAAGCCAATCCTCTTGCCTCGTTTATAGGTATCCATTTAGCCCTATGCGAATTAAGAGTTGATGTTAAAGCATCAGTTATTTTTATTAACGCATAAAAACAAATGGTTACCACCCGTTTAATAGGCAATTTGGTTTGCGATTCTAACCACAATAAATCGTTGGGTGATTTTATGCGGTTTGGGTTACCAAAAACCTGAAATTGTTGTAAGGGTATAGACTCATTTCCAATCAATTCTTCAATTATAGAACTAGCAGCATCTTCTAAGTATTCTTCTTCGAACAATAACCTTCCGGGTATTTTAAGTAAGCCCGAATGGTATTTTGCATCCTCTTCTTGTAGTCTATCGCGTTCTACTACCAGCACTTTTAATTGCTTTTCATCAAACCCAAAGAGAACACAATCTACTGAAAGATGCGGAATATATGCCTGTTCCATAGCCAAATTTCGTTGGTAAATATACACATTATTTTTATTAACGTACTAATTACGTTAACTATTTTTTATAAAACACAAAATACCCCTATTGGATACATTCCTATAGGGGTATTTTAAAAATAAAAACCGTTATTTTTTTATTATCTTATCTACATATACTTCGCCGTTTTTAGCCGTTCCTTTTACTAAATAACAACCATTTTGTAAGTTATTAACCGGTATTGAAGAACCTTTCAGTTGACTAGATATCATCGTATTACCACTTAACGAAATAACTTCAACAACAGAAAAGTTAGTTGGATTAATCAAACTAATTTCATTTGTAACAATGGTAGCAACTAAAAAACCTTTCTTTTCACGCACACTATTACTGATACCGGTAGTTACAGAAACAGATTCAGACAAAGCACCGTATTCCGAAGCAGCAAGCACATAATAGGTAGTACTTGGTTGTGATGTGGCATATTCCGGTAAAGTAGAAAAACCTACAACAGTACCATTTGTAATAATTACATAACAGGCAGCTCCATCTACAGCAGTCCAAGTTAACTTACTATCTGCAGCATTGTATGTAAGATTCTCAACAGCAGCAGGAGCTCCAATTTTTGTAGTTGCATCCCAACTATCTGAACCGTTTAATACATTATCTCGTGTATACAAAGCGGCTTGTGTTGCATCGATAGATGAAGGACGTATTGTTGTAAGCGAATCATTAATTACTACAGCACTACTATTGGTAAATGTAAAATCTACTCTTGGGGCAAACGTAAGCGCACTTCCATTTCTTGATACACTATTATATTCTACAAAAAGTGCAGGTAAAGCCGACATGGTTGTCCATGCATCATTAGCAGGAAGTATGTTCATTTTTGTATTTAAATAAACTGCTCGTGGGGCATTTTTCCAAGGGCGAGCTAAATAATAAACGCCGTCTTGAGAAGAAGCTCCATCAATTGTACAATCACTAAACACAAAACCATACGGATTTGTTGAATTAGTAGCAGGTGCACAAACTACATTAGCTGTAGCTCTATCTTCAATATAAAGAGAACAGTTATCAAAATAGGCAACTCCATCATTAAAAATAAAATCTACTGTACCATGTATGTCACAATTTAAATAATATTGTCTATCTGATGCAACATTAGATGTTAGATGTGTATCTTGATAAGACAATAAGCGTACATTTTTAAATACCGCTTTATCTGCATACACTTTTAATGCAACAGCCTGACCGATATCTCTTCCTGCAGTATTTTTAACAGTAATATTTTCACAATAAAAATTATCACCAAAAATTTCAAGCGTTTGGCAGTTTGATGTTGTATAAGTAATACCGCTTACCAAGCCGGAATAATGATTACCGGTAATAATCACACTATCTCTATGTTGACCAATAAGGCTAACATTTGTTTTTCCATCGGCAAGCGTTGGGTATTCGGCATACGTTCCTTTCTTTACAAAAATACGGAAAACAGCTGTGTTATTAACCGGTACTGCATCAAATGCTGATTGAATGGTAAGGCCATTACCGGAACCGTCTTGTGCAACAACAAAATCAAATAAAGAAGGCGTTACAGCCGGTTTTGCTTTAGTAGTAATGTTAATTGTTGCTGCGGCGCATGCATTACCAAGGTTATCAGTTACAGCTCCGGCTTCAATTGTAAGAGGATACAGCGTACTATATTTCAAATTACTGAATGGCAATGAAACCACTTTTCCTAGAATATTGGGAGTTAGCGTTTTACCGTTTAAAATAAAGTTAGCCGAACCGGATTTTACACTTTCACTAAAAGTAATCTTAATTGTTCCAGAAGTAGCTATATCAATTACATTGTTTGCCGGTATAGACGATACTATAGATGGATCTAAACCGTCATCGGCAGCAGCATTATTATCTAAGAAATCATAGATACTTACATTATAAAACCAAAAGTTAGCTCCATCTTTATGAAGACGAATTGTCGTTGAGTCGGACGATTGAGCTACAGCAGATGTAAAAGTTATTACATCATTAGTACCAATCATAATGGTATCAATGTTAGACCAAGTAACTCCATCTACCCCTAATTTTTGTATATAAAATTTTTGTGGTGTACTTCCACCGCCACATTGAATTTTAAAGGATACATTACCAATTGCTGTTTTGGGCAACAACACATAATCTGTTTTAAATCCCCAACCGTTAGAGCCACGATCTTGAGGTGTAGCTACATTTCCAAAAGTAACATTATATAATGTTACAGCATCTGTTCCGGTTATAGTTTTTGTTACATCACCCGACAATGTTGTTGGAAAATCTGTTGCATTTGGAGTAACCGATAACAACGATGATCCTTTAAAATCACCTTCGGTTGTAACTGCAATTGTTTTTGCAGCAGCCGGATTTCCTTCCATATCCGTTATTGCTCCTGAAGGGATAGTAATGGTATAATTGGTAGCATAATCAAGACCTGAAAAATTTAAGTACACTAAATAATTTTGAGAAGGTGATATTGAAGGAGTTATATTAATACTTCCAATTGTTGCAGGAACAGCACCTGCTTTTACTTGTTCGTTAAATAACAAAGCAACAGTACCATTTATTGGTATAGTTACTCCATTTCCATCTGTTTGAAAAGAACAAACAGGAGCTTGAGTATCCGGTGTTGTAAAAGACAAAGTGGTAGCTGCCGGATTTGCCACAGATGAGCCGTTTAAAAATGCTCCTGCCGGTATAACTAAATTATACGAAGCATCGGTCGATAAACCACTATAAGCAATAGTTACTTCAGACCCATTAAAGGTAATATCACTTTCAGAAATAACCGCTCCACCTAGCGTTATATCTCCTATACCACGAGTTATAGGCTCAGAATACGTTAGTTTAATAGTGCCACCGGTAGGAATTACACTCAAAGATGCAGGAGTACTGGATTGAAACACAGGAACTACAGCTGTAGTATTTCCATAAATTGCCAAATCTGACAATAAAAAATACTGCGTATTTGGGTTATTAATAATTTTAATTGCAACATTCTCTAAGTTTATTGGTATAGTCACAATTTCACCGGCTTGTAAAACAATTTTAGTACTATTAAGCACCCAATCTAAATCGGTAGAAGTTTTTGTATAAATACTATATCCTCTAGAAGAACCCGTAGTATAACCTGCTAAAACAATTTTTGTTATTGAAGCAAATTCAGTAGTTACGAAGGTAGCCTGCACAAGCCCAGCTTCTCCTATTTTAGCAAACTTTACAGCACCCACAGATGCTGTTGGTGGTTTACCCGGATCAGCAGGAAACACTCCACAATTAGTTAGACTTGTAGTAAAGCTCTCTCCATAATTTGTCGACAAAGAAACATTTGTAGTACCGGCAGATGCTGAAACTGCCGTCCAATCTTGAAAATTAGTAGAGTAAAGCAATTGCTCTGTACCTACAGCAAACACAGAAATAGGCACGCTAAGTAAAGCAATTAGTAATGAAGTAATAATTCTTTTCATAATGATAATTTTGGATTGTTTTAATAAAAAATAAAAGAATACAAAGTTACTAATTTATATTCATACAGTAGACTAATTTTTTACTACTAATTTCATTTCATCCATTTTGAGATATGATAAATTGTAGTACATTTGTCGCTCAAAATTTATTCAACTATGTTAAAAGAAATCTTATCTGTATCAGGGAAATCGGGCTTGTTTAAACTTATTTCGCAAGGTAAAAACATGTTAATTGTAGAGTCGCTTATCGACAAAAAACGCCAACCGGCTTATTCTCATGAAAAAATTGTATCGCTTGCCGATGTAGCTATTTTTACCGATTCGGAAGAAAAACCGTTGGCGGATGTGCTCGATTTAATCAGCTTAAAAGAAGATGGCAAAAAAACAACAATCGACCCAAAATCGGACAACACTACCCTAAGAAATTATTTTGCCGAAATATTGCCGGATTTTGATAGAGAAAGAGTGTACCCAACAGATATTAAAAAAATAATTACCTGGTACAACCTGTTGATTGAAAACGGTTTCAAACATTTTGTAGCAAAACAAGAAGTTGAAAAGAAAGCAAAAGCTGAGAAAAAAGAGCCAAGCACTGAAAGCCCTGTTGAGAAAAAAGAAAAGAAAGTAAAAAAAGCCGAAAAATAAAGGTATTTATACCTGCCGAACCAAACCCTGAAAGTCAAATTTTCAGGGTTTTTGTATTTAAATTAATACAAAAACAGTATTTTTACTTCCAATCAAAATTTAACGAAATGAAAGAACATCCACTTATCTTATTTTTATTTTTCATTTTACATCTCCCTTTAATAGGTCAATATAGAACAAAACCTTTAGCGGATAACATTAAAACGCTACAAGTTGTTATTGCCGGAGAAAACCAATATGCACTCCCACTAATTGATCTTAATGAAATGAAACAACTCACTATTTCGTTTGATGAATTATCGCACGACTTGCACAATTACTACTACATGATAGAGCATTGCAATGCCGATTGGACTCCCTCTTCTGTTTCGCCTCTCGAATTTGCAAACGGCTTTACAACAGACATAGCTGTTACAGATGCACAAATGTCGATGAATACAACCGTTAATTATACACACTACACACTTACTATTCCGAACGAAGATATTCAATTGAAAATTTCGGGCAATTATGCATTGAGCATTTACGAAGACAGTAATCGGGACAATAAATTAGCAGTAGTTTGTTTTTCGATAGTCGATGAGAAAGTAGCTATTGATGCTCAAATTAGAGGAAATACAGATACCGATATTAGAGGAAAATTACAACAACTGGATTTCACTGTTTTTACGGGTAATTATAAAATAAATAACCCCCTGTCTGAATTAAAAATAGTGGTACAACAAAACGGACGATATGACAATCAAGTAACTAATATTTCGCCCACTTATACGGCAGCAAACAAACTCAGTTATATCAACAACAAATCGCTTATTTTTGAAGGAGGAAACGAATACTTAAGTATTGATATTTCTTCGATTTATGCTTATGGCGAGGGAGTTAACAACATACGCTTTTACGACCCTTACTATCACGCAGAATTATTCCCCGACAAACTCGATGCTTATGCAAATTACATCTATTACCAAGAAGTAAATGGTAAGTTTGTAATTAATATTCAAGAGCAAGAAGAAGACGATATTTGGGCCGACTATCTATTAGTGCATTTTACACTTCCCACCGAAAAACCTTTTTTTGATGGACATATCTATTTAATTGGCGGTTTAAACTACAATATACTGAACGAAAATGTTCGGATGAATTACAGCAGCACTCTAAAAGCATACGAAAAAACAGTGCTGCTAAAACAAGGAGGTTACAACTATTTATATGGCTTTGTTAAAAAAGGAACGACTATCGCCAGCACCCAACCCATAAGAAACAGCCATTGGGAAACCGAAAACGAATATGCCATTTATGTATATCACAGAGGTTTTGGCGACAGATACGATAAATTAATTGCTGTGCGTGTTTTAAAAAGCGGAAAGTAAAGACAAACAAAAAAACGATAAACAGTAAAAATTATCGTTAATCGTTAATCGTTATTCTCTCAACAAACTTTTCTGC
>JAFGVL010000110.1 GCA_016938015.1 Paludibacteraceae bacterium | reverse complement strand
GCTCTTGCCGATTCAGTACTGGCAAACAAGGGTAAAATTACAGGTATTATTCCACAATTTATGATGGATCAAAACTGGCATCACAATGAGTTAGAAAACACCATCGTAACCAACACTATGCACGAGCGAAAATCAAAAATGGCCAGTATGGCAGATGCAGCTATTGCTTTACCCGGCGGTTGTGGAACCATTGAAGAATTGATGGAAGTAATTACTTGGAAACAATTAAATTTATACCCAAAACCAATAGTGATTGTAAATATTAAGGGTTATTTTGACCCATTAATTGAGATGTTGAATAAAGCTGTCGAAGAACAATTTATGCGCCCCGAGCACGCCAAGCTATGGGAAATAGTAACTAACCCCAATGAAGTTTTGAAAACACTCTATAATTCCCTTTCAACCAATCAAAACGGACTTAACTTTGCTGTAGTTTGAAAATATGCCGATAACCGATTCCATAGCAATTAATTTAGCAGATAGCTTGGCAATTATTTCCGATTCTTTAGCTAAACTTCACAGCTTAGATTCTATTCAACTAGTAGCTACCGACTCTTTACAAAAAGCAGCTACTATACCCACTGGGTTTGAAGGCAAAGCCTTACCCGAAAATCTTAACAATAATCCTATTTTAACTATTTCACTACTATTGCTTTTTCTACTTTTTGGCTATATAATTAACTGTGGCAAAAAAATGATAGTTGAAACTACCAAAGATTTTTTCTATTTAAAAGAACGGTCCAGTATTTTTATTGACTCCTCTGCAAATGCTTTACCACTGAAAATAAGCTTTGTTATTATTTCTATAGGATCGATAGGGTTATTTCTTTACTCCTTACTTTTTCATGAAGACACTAATAGTTCTTTTCAAAATAAGTTAGTTTACTTAGCCTTATTTTTTCTGCTAACAATAAGCTTCTTTGCTTTTAAACTAATAACCTTTAAATCTTTGGGCTATATTTTCTTCGATAAAAGCACCAGCAGCATTTTTATACGTGACTATTTTTCTATTATTTTTGGATTAGGTATCATTCTTTTACCTATTGTTATTGGGTTAATTTATACCGATGAACGGTTTTTTATGGTGTTCCTAATTACCGGACTAGTACTTTTCCTATGCTCCTTATTATTAATTCTATATAAAATATTTCAAATCTTTCTAGTCAATTTATATTCATTGTTTTATATATTATTGTATCTTTGTACCCTTGAAATTTTACCTATTGCAATAGTAGTAAAAGCACTATTATAATAGGATTTTATTGTTTCACAAATAACTCTACAACTTTGAAAATCAAAAAAATTCTGATTTCTCAGCCAAAACCAACTGCTGAAAAGTCTCCATATTTTGATATTATTCAGAAATATGGAGTAAAAATCGATTTCAGACCTTTTATCAAAGTGGAACCAGTTTCTGCGAAAGACTTTAGGCAAGAAAAGGTTTCTATTTTAGATCATTCTGCAATAATTTTTACAGCTAGAACAGGTATTGATAATTTTTTCAGACTTTGTCAAGAAATGAGAATAACGGTTCCTGAAGACATGAAATATTTTTGCATTTCGGAAACAGTAGCTCTTTATTTACAAAAATACACACAATATCGTAAGCGCAAAGTTTTTTACGGTACATCAGGAAAGCTTCCTGAATTAATTACTGTAATGCAAAAACACAACAAAGAAAACTATTTGTTAGCTTGTACTGATGTGTGCAATGATGACATCACAAATTTATTAGACAATTATCATTTTATTTATAAAAAAGGAATCATGTATCGCACTGTGAGCAACGATTTTTCTATTGAAGAAGAATTTGATTACGATATGTTGATATTTTTTAGCCCATCAGGAGTTGCTTCGTTGTTAAAAAATTTTCCTGACTTTAAACAAGAAAACATTAAAATTGGCTGTTTTGGTAAAAATACAGCTCTTGCTGTAGAGGAAGCCGGACTTACATTAGATTTAGAAGTGCCTCAACCTAAATTTTCGTCAATGACTACTGCCTTAGATTTTTACATTAAAGAAAACCATAAGAACTGTAAAAAATAATTTTTACTTTTTATAAAAGATACCATCCCAGAAGCAAAAAAATAGTACTTTTGGGATGGTTTGTTTTTAATAATCATTATGTTACCACATTCTTTTACATTTCCTAAAAATGAACATTTAAGTGGAGAGATACGCATAGCCAAGCTATTTTCAGAAGGCAAAGCATTTATCTGCTACCCTCTGCGGGTTGTTTTCTCACTAGTTGAAAAAGAAAAGACTCCTGTAAAAATGTTGATTAGTGTTCCCAAAAAAAGATGCAAGAAAGCAGTTAAAAGGAACAGAATACGAAGAATGATAAAAGAAGCGTATCGTTTACACAAAGAAAATTTTTTAAATCAGCTGTGTACGCAGAACTTTACATTACATATTGCCATAACCTATGTGTCCGACGAAGAGATGCCTTATACTCAGATTGAAAAGAAATTGATTGAAGCTCTACACAAAATAATAGAAAAAACAGTATGAAAAAAATAATTTCAGCATTGCTGCTTTTGCCCATCTATTTTTACAAAGGAGCTATTTCGCCATTACTTCCTCAATCGTGCAGGTACACTCCAAGTTGTTCGGAGTATGCCATTACAGCTATAAAAAAACATGGCCCCATTAAAGGCTTATGGTTAGCCGTTAAGCGCATTTCTCGTTGCCATCCATGGGGTGGTCATGGTTACGACCCTGTGCCATGAGCAGTTATATAGATATACATAGTCATCAAATATGTGCTTCAACAAGCACTTTTACGCTCGTTAACTGCTTTCCGTCAGAACTTGAGATAGCCTTACAGAAAGAGCCTCAACAATTTTATTCTGTAGGAATTCATCCTTGGCACATAAACACTGATTTTGGGAAAGAAATGGATGTTTTAAGTAATTTTGCCAATCACAAACAAGTACTTGCAATTGGCGAAACAGGCATAGATAAAGTATGCGATACCCCTTTTAATCTTCAACTAGAATTATTCAAGAAACAAATTGCAATAGCCGAAGAAGTTAAAAAACCCCTTATAATACACTGTGTTAAAGCATATTCAGAATTAATTCAACTAAAAAAAGAATGTCAACCTTCTATGCCTTGGATACTGCACGGGTATCGTGGAAATAAAAATAGTACAGAACAACTGTTGGCGCATAACTTTTACTTTTCATTGGGTAAAGAAATTTCGCATTTACAAGCAAGTTTGAGAACGATTCCTCTCAATAAACTTTTTTTAGAAACAGATAACGAAAATGTTAGTATAGAAATGCGTTATAAAATGGCAGCAAATATGTTGGAAATACCAGAAGAGAAATTAAAAGACCTTGTGTATTCAAATTTTAAAAATCTGTTTTAAAAATGGCTCTCTTAAATTTTATTTTATTTTTCAACAACAAGAGTTTGGATAATAAAATATCTTATCTATCTTTGCAACCCTAATAAAAACGAAAAAATAATTATTAAATATAGACGGCAATGAAAAGAACATTTCAACCATCCAACAGAAAAAGAAAAAACAAACATGGCTTTCGCGAAAGAATGGCTAGTGCAAACGGACGTAGAGTTCTAGCAAGCCGTAGAGCAAAAGGCAGAGCGAAACTTACTGTTTCTGACGAAGTTAAAGGGAAATAAAATATTTCCCTTTTTTTATCTTTATTTTTGAACAATAATTGTTTGCGTTGGAAAAGCAAAATCCAGTTTGTGCTCATTAAACTGTTTTAATACCTCCAAATTTACTTTCGATTGGGTTTCTAATATATCAGCTTCTTTTTTGATAAAATAAAAACTGGTTATATTGAGCGAAAAATCGCCATAACCGGAAAAAAACACCAATATTTTTTCGTCTAACTCAGACATAGATTGAGGCAATTTTCGTAAAATATTCATCGCTAGTTCCATCTGTTCGGGCATTGTGCTATAAACCAATCCTAGCTTTAACTCGATTCTGCGCGATGGCTCCATACTTATGTTTTCTACATTACTATCTACGGTTTTGTAATTCGGAATAGTAATTAAACGCCCTTCAAAAGTACGAAGACGAATGCTACGCAAGCCGATATCTTCTACAAAACCGGTAAAGCCTGCCACAGAAATTAAATCGCCAATTCTAAAAGGTTTGTCGGTAAGCACCGTAATCCCCCCAAAAATATTTTTAACCGTATCTTGTGCGGCTAAAGCAAATGCGATACCTCCAATACCCAAACCGGCCAATAACGCACCTACATTCACACCTGCATTGTTAAGTGCCGTTACCGAACCCAGCATCCAAATTAAAGCTGTTAACGATTTCTGTATAAGCGACAAAGCATGCTCATCCAAGCTATTCGTTTCTTTTTCTGAAATGGGTATTAAGTACACTTTTATAAGTGAATTAACTACTCGAGCAATAAACCAAGTTGCATTTAATACAAGTAGTATACTGTATAAAATACCCATATTTTTGTCCACAACAGCACTGAAACTAAGTCTGCTGAAACCCACCCAAAAGCCTCCTAAAATAATAGCACACACCAAGGGTTCTTCCATCATATCAATAATAATATCATCTAACTTGGATTGGGTTTTAGCCGTCAACTTTTTTAATACTTTAGATGAAAACCAAAAAATAATTCGACCCAATAAAATAGCTCCTGCCAAATACAATACTGATATTAACCAGTTTTCGAGTGTATTTCCGTAAAAAACATCCGCTAAAAAATCATGTTCAAACATATGTTATACTATTAAAATGTTAAAATTCGCTTTGCATTATCCGTTTCGTACAAATCAACCTTTACACAATCTGAAGGCAATAATGATTCAACTTTTTCGGGCCATTCTATAAAACAAAAAGCGCCACTGTAAAAATAATCCTCGTAGCCAAAATCAAAAGCTTCTTCTTCATCTTTTATGCGATAAAAATCAAAATGAAACAATTGTTCTCCTTTAATTCCTCTGTATTCGTTCACAATAGCAAAGGTAGGACTACTAATATCATCCTTTACCCCGAAAATCTGACACAAAGCCTTAATAAAAGTTGTTTTACCTACACCCATTGGTCCATAAAAAGCAAAAACACGATGTTCACCAATGCAATTAAAAAACTCTTGTGCGGCTTTATTAATATTTTCGAGAGAGTTTATTTCAAGTTTCATCTTATTATTTTTTGCTTTACAAAGGTACAAAAAAAGAAAAAATTTTGTATCTCACGTATTTACATTATTTTTGCACACCGAAAAATTAATAAATAAAACTATTTTATGGCTACAACAGCAGATATTAAAAATGGCATGTGTCTGGATATTGACGGACAATTTTTCTTTATTGTAGAATTTCTTCATGTTAAACCCGGTAAAGGGCCGGCTTTTGTTCGCACCAAACTAAAAAACGTAATGACCGGACGAGTAATTGACAAAACCTTTAACTCCGGCGTTCGTATTGAAGAAGTTCGTATAGAACGTCGGCCTCATCAATATTTATACCTAGATGATATGGGTTACAATTTTATGAATAACGAAACTTTTGAACAAATCCCTTTGAAAAAAGAATTGATTAATGGAGTTGATTTTTTAAAAGAAGGCGATACTATTGATATAGTTTTTCATGCAGAATCGGAAACTCCTTTATATGCTGATCTTCCTCCTCACGTAGTATTAGAAATCACTTACACAGAACCGGGAATAAAAGGAGATACCTCGACCAACTCCTTAAAGCCTGCCACAGTTGAAACCGGCGCTACCGTTAGAGTTCCTTTGTTTATTGGCAACGGCGAAAAAATAAAAATTGATACTCGCGACGGTTCATACATTGAAAGAGTAAAATAAATTTTTAAAAACTATCATTTGTAACTGTCCGGAATATACTTTTCTTGGACAGTTTCTTTATATGCATATTCCCAAAAAATAAAGATAACTATAAGTAACAATGAAAAATTGGTTGCGTTTTGTGTTAAACAATAAACGCTTATTAAACTTCGGTTTTTTATATAATTTTTTCTCCTCTTTCGGACAAACTTTTTTTATTTCAATTTTTGTTCCTTTTTGGATTACTGCATTTTCTATATCCAACACCGGCTTTGGGTCTATCTATGCAGCAGTTACTGTAATATCCGCGTTTTGTTTATCATTTATTGGCAAGCATATTGATAAAATGCCTTTAAAGAAATTTGGATTAATAATTTTTATAGGATTATTGGTCTCGGTAATCATTTTATCTCAAGCTTATCATGTAGTTTTTTTAGTCATTGGATTATTTTTAGTGCGCTTATTTGGTCAAGGTTTAATGACGCACACTTCCGCTACCGGCATTGCAAAATATTTTAATAAGAACCGAGGTAAAGCATTGGGTGTAACTGCTTTAGGAAACCCTGCCGGTCAACTTATCCTGCCCTTATTAATTATGCCTCTAATAGTATCTTTCGGATGGCGATACAGCCTTTTATTGTTGAGCGTATTGGCAATACTTATGATAATCCCTTCTTTGTGGGCTATTACTCCTGTTACACCTTTTGAAGCAGAATTTACCAATAACAACAAAGCAAGCAACAGTAAAATAAACTACTTTACAAATAACAAATTCTGGGTACTGGCTATCAATACGTTTACCATTCCATTTTTGTGTACTGCCATTTTTTTATACCAATACTTAATTGGAAAAAATTACGGATGGAGCACACAATGGGTAGCTTTTTCATTTGCTTTTTATGCAGCTTTTTATGCGCTATCCCTTTTACTATCAGGGTCTTTAGTCGATCGTTTTACCGGCATACGATTGTTTCCTATTTATCTTTTACCCACCTTACTTGTGCTTATTGTGATTACCGTTTCATCAAACAAATGGGTTTTCCCCTTATTCTATGCCCTGTTAGGTATTTCATCGGGCTTAGGCAGTACCATCAGAACAGCCGTTCAGGTTGAAATATACGGGAAAAAAGATTTAGGAAAATTACGAAGTTATATTAGTACCATTATGGTATTAAGTACCGCTGCCGGACCTCCAATTTTTGGTTTTTTTATTGACAAAAACTACTCTTTAAACAGTATTATGTTAGGAAATGCTGTGTTTATACTGCTTGTAATTCTGGTGAGTTTTACTATTAATTCTTCCCACGCATTTAAAGAAAAAGAATAGCTTTAAAACAAGAAGTTTATCCATCAAACTAGTGTAATCCTTGCTTTACTTTTTTTGTTAAAGCACTATATACCAGATTATAAGAATGGTCTATCCATTTTTTTACCAAGCTTTCACTTACACTGCCATCCATAGCCACTTGATTCCAATGCTTCTTATTAAAATGAAAAGCTGCTTCTACGGCAGGGTATTTCTCTCTCAGTTCAAGAGCCAATTCGGGATCACATTTTAAACAAATAGAAGGAGCCTCATCGAGTGGTATAAGGGCAAACATTTTTCCTCCCACTTTTAGCACCAAACTAACATCATCGAAAGGAAAATGCTCAGTAGCAAATTTTTTCGACAAACAGTATTCGCGCAGGGTTTCATGATTCATCGTAATATTTACAGTTAAAAATCAATTGATTGGTGCTAAAAAAGCATCTTCTATATGCTCTATTGTAAAACCACCTTTATAATCTGATAAAGCAGCAATAACATCAAAACGTGTTTCTCCCTCATAGTTATTGGCAAGTATATATTCGTGCGTGGCTGTTACTATGCGACGAATTTTAGCAGGAGTAATTGCATCTTCAGGATGTTCAAAAGTGATAGTTGAACGGGATTTTACTTCCACAATAACCAATAAATTATCTTTTCGGGCAATTATATCTAACTCGTTTCTTTTTATTGAAGAAACCCAATTGGTATGAACAATTTTATAACCTTTAGCTTGCAAATACTCACAAGCTTTAGTTTCTCCTTCTTTTCCTAAATCATTATGTTGTGCCACGTAAAATAATTGTTTTCAGAATTACAAATATACTATTTTTTCATTTTTAAAAACAAAAAGTCACAAAAACAGTAGGATTTTTTTTAACCGGTTTGTATAATATTTTAGCAACAATCCTTATCTTCGTATCTCTTTTATAATAAATTATACTGGTGTTGTAAGTAAATGAAAGAAAAAACAACCAAAGAGCCTACAAAAAAACGGATTTCTAAAAGAAAAAACCGAGTAGCCATCATGCTCAACGATGAAGAGATGAAGGCTATGAATAGGTTTATAGAAACGTATAAGATAAAAAATAAATCGCGGTTTGTTCGTGAAACACTAATTACCGCTATTTTGAAAAAATTTGATGAAGATCATCCAACACTGTTTTGATATAAAAAGTAAGAATAAAACCCATGGTAAAAGCATCAAATATAACCAAAAGCTTTGGCAATTTACAGGTACTAAAGGGAGTGAGTCTCGAAATTAATAAAGGAGAAATTGTTTCTATTGTAGGTCCGAGTGGTGCAGGAAAAACAACTCTATTACAAATTATAGGCACTCTGGACAAAGCAGATGAAGGGTTTGTTTCCATTAACAACACCGCCATAAATACACTAAACAGCAAAGACCTTTCGGTTTTTCGCAACCAAGAAATTGGCTTTATTTTTCAGTTTCATCAACTATTGCCGGAATTTACAGCGTTAGAAAATGTAATGATTCCTGCGTTAATAGCTAAAGCCAATCCAAAACAAGCAGAAGAAAAAGCCAAAGAGCTACTGGCCTATTTACAACTTGACAGTAGACTAAGCCACAAACCTAACGAACTATCGGGAGGAGAAAAACAACGCGTTGCAGTAGCCAGGGCATTAATAAACAACCCTTCTGTAATTCTTGCTGATGAACCATCCGGCAGTTTAGATACCAAAAATAAAGAGGAGTTACATCGTTTATTTTTTGATTTACGAGAGAAATTCCATCAAACCATTATCATCGTAACTCACGACAAACAACTTTCTTCCATTTCCGATAGAGTAATAGAAATGAAAGATGGATTTAT
>JAFGVL010000109.1 GCA_016938015.1 Paludibacteraceae bacterium | reverse complement strand
TTCTGACAAACCTGTTTTTAAAGACTTCAAAGGCACTCGCACCGATAATCGTGATTCAAAAGATAGAAATGATGAAAGTCCGTCAGATTTCAAACCTCGCTTGGTAAAAAAACCTACAACTACTGACAGACCTAGTTTTAATCGCTTCTCAGAAAACCTCAGAACGTATAAAGAAACACGATTTGATGAAGGAAAAAAGATGCGTCCTCGATTAAAAAACAGAGAAGAAGATGACACATTATTTGATCCAAATGCTAAATATAGCAAGAAAAAACAATTAGAACATCAAAAGAAATTTACACAAAGCGGTCCTTGTCGATTAAACAAATTCTTGGCCAATGCCGGATTTTGTTCACGTCGCGAAGCCGATGAATATATTAAAGCCGGTGTGGTAACTGTTAATGGTGAGGTCGTAACCGAAATGGGGGCTAAGGTGCAACCTACAGATAAGGTGCTATTTCACGATCAATTGGTGCGCTCTGAAAAGAAAGTGTATGTGTTGCTTAACAAACCAAAAGATTGCGTAACCACAACCGAAGATACAGCTTCTCGATTAACAGTAATGGATTTAGTGAAAAATGCCTGTGAAGAACGAATTTATCCCGTAGGACGTTTGGATAGAAACACAACCGGTGTTTTACTGCTCACTAACGATGGCGATTTAGCTGCCAGATTAATGCATCCGAAGTTTGAAAAGAAAAAAATATACCATGCATTTTTAGACAAAGCGCTTACTAAAGCCGATATGCAACAAATTATTGATGGCTTTGATTTAGAAGATGGTTTTATTAAAGCCGATTCTATCAATTACGTTGAAAATGATGACAAAAAACAAATCGGTATCGAAATTCATTCCGGTAGAAATCGTCTAGTTCGTCGTATTTTTGAACATTTGGGTTATAAAGTGGTGCGTTTGGATAGAGTGTATTTTGCCGGATTAACGAAGAAAAATTTATCGCGTGGACAATGGCGTCATCTTTCTGAAAAAGAAATTAATATACTTCAGATGGGAGCTTTTGAATAGCATTATTTTTTGCAAAGCTTAAGTTTTATAAAATACAAAGCACACAGATTTGTCAAATAGAAATGACAAGGCTGTGTGCTTTTTTATTCTACAAAGAGTTCGCAAAGTTTACAGAGAATTAGTTTTATTTTTGCGCTTTTTGTGTTTCTGTGTGATTTGTTATTTCAAAATATCAATGCTCCGTTTTACAAACTTACTCAATGCTTCTCCTTTTAGCATATTGTTTGCCAATAGTGCCAGGTCGATTAGTTGACGCACTTCGTTGTTTGTTGCAGCAAATCCTGTAATGATGGTTTCTTTTTGTGTGTTCAGTTCGCTTGTTTTCTTTTCGAGTTCACTAATTTCTTCTTTTTCGACTTGAGGGATTTCTTCGTCTTTCTTGTCTTTTTGTGTTGCTTTTAGCTCTGTAATGCGGTTTTGTAACTCGGTAGTTTGAGCTTGTAGTGGAATTAATTCTTTTTCGCAGGCTTTTTCTTCTGCCTTAAGAATTTTTTCTACTAACGGATGTGCTGTATTTACCACTAGGCTGTAACTGTCGGGCATTTCTCCGTAAAAACTCATCATGCCACCACCCATGGCAGCCATATCCTTCATTCGGCGCATAAACTCTTGTTGTGTAATGATGATGGGTTGTGCATCGGCACCAATATTTTCGAAAGTAACAATGAAATTTGTTTTTTCGATACTAGGTAATTGTGAGCTAAATACTGTAGTTAAGGCTTCTTGTTGATCGGCACTTAAATTGTGTTGGGTAGTGTTGGTTTTTACAATCAATTTTTCTATTACATCTGCATCTACCCGAACAAAACGATTTTTTTCATTTTTTTGTTCCAAGGTATTTATCAAATGGGTATCTAATTGACCGTCTAACAGTAATACATCGTAACCTTTTGCTTTTGCCGATTCAATATATGCGTGTTGGTCGGTAGCATTGTTGGTGTATAAATAAATTAGATTGCCATCTTTGTCTGTTTGCTCGCCGCCGATAAGGGTTTTGTATTCTTCCAAAGTAAAATATTTGCCGTCGGTATTTTTAAATACATTGAATTTTTCGGCACGCTCGTAAAATTTCTCGTCGGTAAGCATTCCGTACACTACAAATAGTTTTAAGCTATCCCATTTACTTTCAAAATCGGCACGGTCTTTTTTGAAAATATCTTGTAAACTATCAGCTACTTTTTTAGTAATGTGACTCGAGATTTTTTTCACATTAGCATCGCTTTGTAAATAACTTCGGCTTACATTGAGTGGAATATCCGGAGAGTCGATTACACCATGCAATAAGGATAAAAATTCCGGCACAATTCCTTCTACATTATCTGTAACAAAAACTTGATTGCAGTACAATTGAATCTTGTTTTTTTGAAGCTCGATGTTTGTTTTTACTTTTGGGAAATAAAGAATTCCGGTTAAGTTGAACGGATAATCTACATTTAAGTGAATATGAAACAGTGGGTTTTCGCTCATCGGGTAGAGGTCGCGATAGAAATTATTATAGTCTTCGGTAGATAAATCCGCAGGTTTTTTTACCCAAGCAGGGTTAGGGTCGTTAATAATATTATATTCGTCTGTTTCAACCGATTTGCCGTCTTTCCATTCTGTTTTTTTGCCAAAAGCAATTTCTATCGGAAGGAATTTACAGTATTTATTCAGCAATCCGGTAATTTTAGCTTCTTCTAAGAAATCCTTATTTTCGTCGTCAATGTGCAAAATAATATCGGTACCTCTGTCCGTTTTTTCCACTTCTTCGAGCGTATATTCCGGCGATCCGTCACAACTCCAACGTACTGCTTTAGCACCTTCTTTGTAAGAAAGGGTAACAATTTCTACTTCTTTAGCAACCATAAAAGAAGAATAAAAACCGAGTCCGAAGTGTCCGATTATGGCATTGGCGTCGTTTTTATATTTTTCTAAAAACTCCTCGGCACCCGAAAAAGCTATTTGATTGATGTATTTTTCAATATCATCGGCAGTCATTCCAATACCACGGTCGCTGATAGTTATTTTTTTCTTCTTTTTATCTACAGAAACTGTTACTTTTAGCTCTCCCAGTTCTCCCTTAAACTCGCCCACCGAAGCTAAGGTTTTTAGTTTTTGAGTTGCATCTACTGCATTAGAAACTAGTTCGCGAAGAAAAATTTCGTGGTCGCTGTAAAGAAATTTTTTAATAATTGGAAAAATGTTGTCTGTTGTTACTCCTATGTTTCCTTTCATAGCTTAAAACTGTTTATTTAGTTAGTTATTTAGTTAGTATTAATCGTTGCAAACAGCCCGCATGAAGTCAAAAAAAATGCCAGTTGGTAAAAACTGACATTTTGACAATTAATTTTGCTTAAATGTGTCTAAATTAACAACAGCCTCCTATGCATGTTGAGTTTTCGTACTCAATTTCGATGGTTGGATGATGAATACCTTGAGAAATGAGTTTTTCTTTTACAAGGGCTTTCAAATTGTCTGTTTGTTGTCTTGTTTGGATGCTGCTATTGGCTACAATATGTGCTGTGAGTATGATATATTCCCCATCCATACTCCAAATATGAAGGTCGTGAATACTCATTACGCCTTCGGTGTTTTGAATGGTTTTTTTAATTTCTTCTTCGTCAATGTTTTCGGGTATCCCTTGTAGGATTACTTTGAAGGTGCTGCGTAAATTTTTATACACATTGTACAAGATAAAGCAAGCAATTCCTATTGAAAGAAGTGGATCCAGAAAAGGAGCATTTACAAACAGCATGATAACAGAAACCAATAATACGGCAACCCAACCGAGCACATCTTCCAACAAATGAAGCGATACCACTTTTTCGTTGATAGAGTCTCCTTGTTTTAATCGAAAAACTGCCAGCCCGTTTATAAAAATACCCAGTACAGCGAGTAATATCATGCCTTCAGCAAAGGGTTGCTGTGGGTGCGAAAAACGTAGAATGCTTTCGTGCAAAATAAAACCGGAGCCTACTAAAAGAATAACACTATTTATTAAAGCTCCTAAAAGTGAAAATCGTTTGTAGCCGTAAGAATATTTTTTATCGCGTGTTTTGCCGGATACTTTCTGAAAATACCAAGCAAGTAAGAGCGAAAAAGAGTCGCCTAAATCGTGCAAAGCATCCGATAAAATGGCCACACTATTTGTAAAATAGCCACCAATAAACTCAATTATGGAAAAGAAAAAATTCAGAAAAAAGGCAATTTTAATATTTTTTCCGTTTTTATATTCCTGATTATGTTTGTGTACCATAAAATGCGTTTTTTGGTTCAATTATTGCAAAGAAAAGTAGCGTATTTTTAAACGATGCAAATGCTATTTTAGTTAGAAAACACCATTTTGCCAAACTATCTTTGTACAAAGATAAACATGCTTCTTGAGATGTGCCGAATTTTTAAATAAATAATTGACAAACAGTTTCTTTATTCATGCAGCAAATCAATAAAAAAAAGGTTCACTTTATTGCCATTGGAGGTGCAGCTATGCATAACCTTGCATTAGCGTTAAACACCAAAGAAGGATATGAAATTAGCGGTTCGGATGATGAAGTTTTTGAACCTTCGCGTAGTAGATTGCAAAAAGCAGGTTTATTACCTACTTCGTTTGGTTGGTTTCCCGAAAAAATAACTGCCGATTTAAATGCTGTTATTTTAGGCATGCATGCTCGCATCGATAATCCGGAATTGTTGAAAGCCAAAGAATTGGGGATTAAGGTTTATTCATTTCCGGAGTATTTGTATCAACAAACCCACAATAAAACCCGAGTAGTTATTGGTGGTAGTCATGGTAAAACCAGTACTACAGCCATGATTTTATTCGTGTTGCGTCGTCTTAATATTCCGGTTGACTATATGGTAGGAGCTCAAATTGAAGGGTTTGAGAACATGGTTAATCTTTCTGATGAAGCACGTATTGCCGTTTTTGAGGGAGATGAGTACCTTACTTCTCCTATCGATTTACGACCCAAATTTCATGTATATCATCCTCATATTGCTTTGCTAACAGGTATTGCTTGGGATCATATCAATGTATTTCCAACCTTTGATAATTATGTGGAGCAGTTTCGCATTTTTTCACAGTTGATTGAGAAAGAAGGGAAGCTAATCTATTATGAAGGGGATGAAAATCTCTGTGATATTGCTTCTAAGGTGCGTGTTGATGTGGTTGCAATGCCCTATAATACACCTTCCTATTCTGTGAAAAATGGGATAACTACCATGAGCTATCACGAACAGCAAATTCCCTTGCAAATTTTTGGCGAACATAACTTGCAAAATTTAATGGGTGCTTTTGCTGTATGCACACAATTAGGGGTAAAAGAAACTGATTTTTTCCGTATCATTGCCGATTTTGGTGGAGCGGCTAATCGTTTACAAAAGGTGGCCGAAAATAATTGTTCGGTGGCATACAAAGATTTTGCACACTCGCCCTCTAAATTGAAAGCAACAGTTAAGGCGGTTAAAACGCAATTTCCGGATAGAAAATTAGTTGCTTGTATGGAGTTGCATACGTTTAGTAGCTTAACCAAAGAATTTCTCCCCGAATACAAAGACTCAATGAAGGATGCTGATATTGCTTTTGTGTATTTTAATCCGGAAGTTATCGAACATAAACAACTAGATACTATTACCGAAAAACAAGTTGCAGCAGCTTTTGGAGATAAATCTCTTAAAGTATTTACAGATACCAATAAGTTGCAAGCCGAATTAAAAAGCATTGATTATACCAATAAAAATTTGTTGCTAATGACTTCGGGTAATTTTTCGGGTGTAGATTTGATTCAATTTGCAAATGAACTGATAAAATAGAGATTAACGATAAACGATTAGAAATAAACGAATAGTATCTTTCTCTAATCTTTAAAAATATGAATGATAAACAACAATTACTAGATATCCGATACTTACGCATGGCTCAAATATGGGCAGAAAATTCTTATTGCAAAAGGCGTCAAGTAGGGGCATTGCTTGTTAAAGATAAAATGATTATTTCTGATGGGTTTAACGGTACTCCTTCCGGATTTGAAAACGATTGCGAGGATGAAAATAACAAATCAAAACCCTATGTGCTTCATGCCGAAGCAAATGCAATTACTAAAGTGGCTCGTTCCAATAACAGTAGCGAAGGTGCAACCTTGTATGTTACTACTTCTCCTTGTATAGAATGTGCTAAACTAATTATACAATCGGGAATAAAAAGAGTGGTTTACAACCAGCAATACCGCATTACCGATGGTATCGATTTATTAAAGCGTGCCGGCGTTGAGGTGGTTTTTATTGAATTATAAGAATAAAAGTGAAGCGAAAGATGTCTCTTTTAGGCATAATATACATTATACAATTCTATTCTATATCCGATGAATAATAAATATAAACTTTGGTTACCCTTATTTTTAGGTTTGGCTGTTGCTATAGGCATATTTATAGGCAATAATATGGCAAAAAGAGCCAATAATCAGGCAAATACTAACCTTCTAAGATCCTTTTTTTCAGGCAATTCTAAACTGCAAGCTGTTGTCGATTTAATTGATGCAGAGTATGTTGATGAAGTAAATGTCGATTCTATTACCGAAGAAATGCTTCCTAAAATACTAGCTAATCTTGATCCTCACTCAGTATATATTCCGGCTAAAGAATTAAAAATGGCCAACGAAGATTTAGAAGGCAGCTTTAGTGGAATAGGGGTGCAATTTAATATTCAAAATGACACCATCATGGTTGTGTCTGTTATTAATGGCGGACCTTCCGAAAAATTAGGTGTATTAGCGGGAGATAGAATTGTAACGGTAGACGACTCACTCTTTGTTGGCGATTCTGTAACTAACGAACGTGTGGTACGTAAATTACGAGGAGAAAAAGGAACGAAAGTAAAATTGGGTATTAAAAGAAGAAGCTCAAAGAAGCTCATCTATTTTATGGTAACACGTGGAGATGTGCCCGTAAAAAGCGTTGATGTGTCTTATATGCTTACGCCCGAAATAGGCTATATTAAAGTGAGTAGTTTTGGAGCCCAAACTTTCGACGAATTTCAAACGGCTATAGCTAAATTAAATCATAATGGAGCCAAAAAATTTGTAGTTGACTTGCGCGGAAACCCCGGTGGGTATTTAGATGCAGCTATTTCTATGGTAAATGAGTTCCTTAAAAAAGGAAGCTTAATTGTATATACTGAAGGAAAATCGTATCCAAAAAAAGAAGCCTTTGCGGATGGAAGAGGGTCTTGTCAAACAAATGAATTAGTGGTACTTATTGATGAATGGTCGGCTTCTGCCAGTGAAATATTTGCGGGTGCTATGCAAGATAACGACAGGGGCTTAATTATTGGCCGACGTTCTTTTGGTAAAGGTCTTGTGCAACAACAAATACCTTTTAACGACGGATCTGCTGTGCGTTTAACCATTGCTCGGTATTATACCCCTTCCGGACGCTGTATTCAAAAACCCTATGTAAGAGGTAAAGGAGAAGAATATGAAATGGATATTATGAATAGGTATTTACATGGCGAATTTAGTTCAAAAGATAGCGTGAAGATAGATGATTCCCTAAAATATACAACCATTGGGGGTCGTACCGTTTACGGAAATGGTGGTATTATGCCCGATATATTTGTTTCAAAAGATACTTTAGGCTTTACACCCTTCTATAATAAAGTAGTTAACGAGGGTTTTATTTATGAGTTTGCATTTCAGTATGTAGATACTAATAGAAATCAGTTATTGAAATTAAAAACGCCTCAGAACCTTAATAATTATCTCAAAAAACAAGGTTTGTACAATAAGTTTGTGGCATTTACCGATAAAAAAGGAGTAAAACGAAAAACCTTGCAAGTGCAAAAATCGCGAGCTATTATAGAAACTCTGCTTTATGCATTTATCATTAGAGATTTATTTGGGGATGATGCTTTTTATCCGATTTTTAATAAAGACGATAGTTGTATAAAAGTAGCTGTTAAAGAGCTTTCGAAAAAATAATACAACTGTTCTTTTTCATTATAATAAGACAGGTTTTGGTCGGTCTTTTTGTGTAAAATAAGGACTGATATGGTGTTCTTTTTTTTCCTGATAAATATCGTCGAAGCACACTAAAATGCCGGTGTCGTAAATGTTGCCAAACTCATCGTTGATGCCGGTTCCCAAAGTACGCATAGTGGCCGAAATTTTCATGTAAGAATTAATCAGTGGTGGGATATGCTCTCCTTTGCTATGTACAAAATGGTTAAGCGTGTTGATGTTTTCTTTTAAATTATTTTCGGTAAAATTGGGTAATTGGTTTTGAGCCTCAAATTGATTTACATCAAATACGGACTTTTTTACAATTCCTAACTTGTCTTTGTCGGGGAAATACTTATGCATAACATACAGTACCATATCTCTGCATTGTGCGTTGTAATCAGGGTATATAGTTACTTTTCCCAGTAAATATTTAATACCGGGAAAAATTATGGGTAGCACGCCCAGCCCATCCCATAAATTATCCAATGCAAATAAGCTTTTTGCCCCCATTTTAGACGATTGATAATCAGGTTGAATAAATGCTCTGCCTAAATCAATGGTGTAGGGAAAGTAATTTGTTATAAACTCATCCGAAAAATGAAACATGTGAGAGGTAACAATGGTTGGTTGAACCGATTTGTCGAAGCCGGCATCTTTTCCATGTAAAAAACGGTATCCGCCAAGAATTTCTTCTTCTTCGGGATCCCAAACAATTAATTGTTGGTACGGTTTGGGCAGGTAGTCAAATTCATCGGTGTCAATTTCGTTGCCGGAGCCACCGCCGGATGACCTAAAAGAAAGCTCACGTAAGCGACCAATTTCGAGCATGGTATTGGGAGCATTATGAGCATCTACAATGTAAATATAATTGTTTTTTTTGTTCGAGTATCGAATAAATTTATCCGGAGTTAATTCTCTTTTAATTTGTTTTCTGTCTACAGGTGGAATTATTTCAATCATAACATTATGTATTAGTTACGTTTGTTGTCCACAAAAGTAAGCATTATTTTAAAATGCTCTTAAATGTTGCAATATACCTGAATCTTCTTGAATAAATGACCCGATATGACGATTGTGCTTATCCTGACTCATATCCTCTACCGAAACCAGAATGCCGGTTTCTTCTACATCACCAAACTCATCGTTGATAGATGTTCCAAACACTTTCATGGTGGAGGTTAAACCCATATACGCATTAACCAATGGTGGTATGTTATACCCCAATTCTCGTACCGCAGTATTTAATATTTTGTAATCTTCTTTGTAGTCGTTTTTATTAAATAAATTTTTTAATTCTGCTTCCGGAGTTTTTATTTTAAGTGGGTTAAAAGGAGTAACAAGTTTTTCTTTGTCTTCAAAATAGGTTTTCAAAAAATGCAGTATTATATCTCTGCCATAGGAATCAAAACTAGGATACATCGTTACTTTTCCGAAATAGTATTTTGAATCTGGAAATACTATGGTTATGGCACCTAAACCATCCCAAACATTATCTAAGGCAAATAATCCTTTTGCACCAGCTTTTGCCGATTGGTATTCTACACGTACAAACGAGCGACCTAATTCGAGGGTGTATGGAAGGTAGTTTTTAATAAAATTATCCGAAAAATGAAACATATGAGCTGTAGAAAGATTTGGCTGTCCGTTATCGTTAAAAGTAACATTACTTCCGTGTATAAAACGATATCCTCCTATTATTTCTTCTGCATCGGGATTCCAAACAATGAGTTGTAAGTATGGATTTTCCATGGTGTCGCATTCATCTATATCACAACTTAAACCCGTACCGCCGCCTCCATCTCTAAAAGCAATTTCGCGCAAACGACCAATCTCTAACATGGTATTAGGGGCATCTTTAGCTGCAAATAGGTAAATTTCATTGCCGGCTTTATTTGTCTTTCTTAGAAATTTATCAAAAGTTAATTCTTTTTTTATAAGTGATACATCAATAGGATCAATAATTTTTTCCATAGTTTTTCCTTGTTCTTCTTATTTTTTCAAATTATACACTTCGCCTTTAATATACTGTGCCCATTCAAAGGAGGTTTTGCTTTTATCTAACTCTTGCCATGCAATAGGTTTTCCAATGGTTGCTTTAAATGTGTTGTTTTTTTGTTTAAACATTTCGTCTGCTAAAAATAACATTTCAATATTAACTTTAATGCCTAGTGCTTTTCTAATTAAAGCCAGTATGTAGAAGAAAGTTGAATTTCGTGCATTAAAATAAACCGGCACTATATCTCGTTGGTATTGAATAGCTTTGGTAACGAATGTTTTTTTCCAATCTATGTCGCAAATTTCTCCTTTTTTCCAACGAGAGCAAAATCCGGCCGGATAGATTAAAATTTGACAATCGGATTCGAAAGTAGCATTAAAAATTTCGGTTGATTTTTTTCCTAAACCTCCGTGTTTGTTTATAGGCATAAATAGGGAGTGTAGAGGCGTTAAGTTCATTAATAAATCATTGGCCGGAAATTTTATTTTGCCATCAAATTGTTTTCCCAGATAATAGCCCATCGACATTCCGTCTAACCCCCCAAGCGGATGGTTTGAGGCAAAAACGTAGCGTTTACTTTTATCCACATTTTCTATTCCATCAACCTCAATCTTTACTTGTAAATACTTTAAGCCTTCTTCTAAAAAATCTAAACCTTTTAGGCTTGGGTGGTTAATTAAAAAAGTATTTATTTGGTCTTGATGTATAATTTTCTTAAGAAACCAAACTAATAGTTTTGAAGGCCTTTTCATGTGGGCTTTTTCTCTCAAAACCTTTTCTACATCAACTAATGGTAGTTTCTCGCTCATCTTTCTTCTTCTTTTTTAGCCCTCAAAAGTAATAATTTTTCAATAAGTCCTTGTAGCTTACTCTTTAAATATTCATCATTTCTTATAGTTGCAGGATGTTTGTGTGTTTTTATACGGTAGGTTATAAAAGTATCCACCACTTTCCACCATTATTTTTAGTATTTTGTTATCTTATTGAAATAAAGAATAATAGTGTTAATATTTTCTTTGCTGATTGTTGATAACTTGTTGCTAATTTGTGTATAAACTGTTTATTTATCCTTTATTTTTGTTTAAAATTATTTGTGTGGTGTAAAGTGGGGTATTAATAAAATTATGTATTTTTACAGTACACAAACAGCAGTAAATTATGTCAACATTTATAGGAAACATAGAGGCAAAAGTAGATGTAAAAGGACGCATTTTTATTCCTGCGGCTTATCGTAAATTATTAACTTTTCCTGAGAAAAGCGTCGTAGTTATGCGTAAAGACCCTGATAATAATTGCTTGGTTATTTATCCTGAAAAAGTGTGGGAGAATAAACTTGCTGAATTAAAATTGGTGTTGGATGAATGGAATGAGCAAGATCAGTTATTGTTGATGCAGTTTGTTTCGGATGCCGAGTGGTTGGATGTTGATTCGCAAGGGCGTGTGTTAATTCAAAAAAAATATTTGCAGCAAATAGGTGTCGAGTCGGATGCCCTTTTTGTGGGTGGAGTAGATAGATTCTCTATTTGGAGTCCGTCGGTTTATGCTTCTACCAAACTTTCATCAGAAGACTTTGCTCGCTTGTTACGCCAAAAAATGACTAAAACAAACCCTTCGATAAATGAGTGATATCTATCATATACCCGCTTTGTTGAAAGAGACAATTGACGGTTTACAACTAAACCGAAATGGGGTGTATGTGGATGTTACTTTTGGAGGAGGCGGTCATTCAAATGCCATTCTTTCAGGTCTTGGGCCTGAGGGGAAATTGATTGCATTTGATCAAGATGAAGATGCATTGTTGAACCGTATTGATGATGATCGTTTTGTTTTTGTACAAAGCAATTTTAAGTATTTAAAAAACTTTTTGAAATACCATCATGTAGAGCAAATAGATGGTTTGTTGGCCGATTTGGGTGTGTCATTTCATCATTTTGATCAACAAGAAAGGGGATTTTCTTTTCGTTTTGATGCCGACTTGGATATGCGAATGAATAAAAAATCGGCTCTTACTGCTGCAACAATTATCAATACTTACCCTGAAGAAAAGCTGGCTACAATTTTATACCTCTATGGTGAATTAACTAATTCGCGTAAAATTGCTAAGCGTATATGCGATAAGCGTAAAGAAAATGAAATTCAGCGAGTTAATGAGTTTTTAGAGATATTGAAGCCTTTTTTCTTTCGCGAAAAAGAAAAGAAGGATATGGCGCGAGTGTTTCAAGCTTTGCGTATAGAAGTAAATAACGAGATGGAAATTTTGCAATCTATGTTGCTTCAATCCTTGGAAATGCTTAAACCCGGAGGTAGATTGGTGGTACTCACTTATCATTCGTTGGAAGATAGATTGGTAAAGAATTTTATGAAAACAGGCAACTTTGAAGGCGTATTGTCGAAAGATTATTTTGGTAATCCATTAACTCCTTTTAAAGTAATAACCTCCAAGCCAATTGTAGCTTCAGCTAACGAGCAATCGGTAAACCCTCGTTCAAGAAGTGCTAAATTACGTATTGCAGAGAAAAAATAACGGTGGGTATGGAAGAAAAAGAAAAAACATCGTGGCTAAAAGCTATCAAATCAAATGCAAAATGGTCGATGGTTGGATCTTTTCTGCAAGATTTGGTTGATGGTAATATATTGGTGCGCAAGTCTATACGCAAACAATACAAGTTATTGCTGATGATTGTGTTTATGTGTATTTTATATATCGGAAATAGGTATACCTGCGATTGGAAAACAAGAAATCAGCGTGAGTTAATAAAAGAAATTCAAGATAAAAGGTATGAATTATTAAGTGTTTCGTCTGAGTTAACGGTTAAGAGTAGGGGTTCTGTAATTGAAGATTCAGTGAAAGCAAACATACCGGAACTAGAAGTTTCGCGCGTGCCTTCAATAATTATAGAAGAAGAAAAATAAATGGCAGCAACCAATAACAAAGGCGCAATTTTTCGGTTTGCAATAATCTATTTTATTATTGTAATAGGCTTTGGTTTGGTTATTCGCAAAATAGTGCAGATACAACATGTTGAAAAACCTCGTTGGATTGCTTTAAGTGATAGTCTCAGAAGAATTAATAAAATACAAGAGTTAGAGCCTAATAGAGGAAATATTTACTCTTCAAATGGAGAGTTAATGGCCTCTACGGTACCTAGTTATTATTTGTACATGGATTTTAAAACGCCTGCTTTACGTGAAAATGGAGGTAAATTGTTTTATGATAATCTTGATTCGTTGAGTTTATGCTTGTCTAAAAAATTTCACGATAAATCAGAATCGGCTTATAGGAAGCATTTAATTAGAGGGTATAATCAAAAAAAACGACACTATGCTTTAAATAAAGTAAAGCTGTCTCATTCTATGCTCAAAGACGTAAAACAATTTCCACTTTTCAGATTGGGCTACAAAAGCGGCTTGATTAGTGAAAAGCAAATTAAGCGAATAAAACCTTATGGTTCTTTAGCTGCCATTACCATAGGCGCTTTGTATGGCGAAAAATCTAAAGGAGCAAAATACGGGTTAGAATATGCTTACGATTCGATTTTAAGAGGGTCGTCGGGTTGGGCGCACTTAGAAAAAAAAGCGGGAGCAAACGTCTTAATAACAGACCAAGCTCCTCAAAATGGAGCCGATATAACTACAACTTTAAATGTAGATATGCAGGATATTGCCGAAAAAGCTCTAAAACAAAAGCTTATTGAGATAGATGCCGATTTAGGGTGTGTGGTATTAATGGAGGTTAAAACAGGGCAGATAAAAGCGTGTGTTAACCTAAAAAAAGTAGCTGATGGTGATTATCGAGAAGCTCAAAGTATTGTGTTGCCATCAAATTTTGAACCGGGATCTACCCAAAAAATTCCTTCATTGATGGCTGCTTTGGAAGATGGCTTGGTTAAACCTACCGATACAATTGATTGCAAAGACGGTACTTGGCGTTTTAATGAAAAAGTAACCATAACAGACCATAACACAGGGTTAAAAGGGAATGGTAAGATTCCTGTAAATCAGGTTATTATTCGTTCGTCTAATGTAGGTATGGCAAAAATTATTTATAATGCCTACAAAGATAATCCTCAACAATTTGTAAGCACTTTAAAAAAAATGGGCGTAGGTATGCCAATGGATTTAGGGTTTGAGGGTGCAGCCGTAGCTTCTATAAAAGGTCCGAATGATAATCCCTTATGGGCATCTTCCGATTTGGCTTCCATGGCCTATGGTTATTCTGTAAATATGCCTCTTATGTACACGCTTACCTTTTACAATGCTATTGCCAATAACGGAAAAATGATGCAACCTTATTTTGTGAAAAAGGTATCTAGAGATGGCGAACTTATCAATGAATTTTCTCCGAAAGTACTAAAAAATGCTATTTGTTCTGATAAAACACTTACTACTATTAAAAGCATGATGTTGCAAGTAATTGAAGATTCAGTTCATGGAACGGGTACTCCTGTAAAATCGAAGTATGTGCGTATAGCCGGAAAAACAGGTACGGCAAGGTATAATTACCAAAAAGGAGAAGTAATGAGGCATCAGGCTTCGTTTTGTGGTTTTTATCCTTACGAAAATCCTGAGTTTTCTTGTATTGTTTTTATCAGAAATCCTCGTGTGGGTAATGCCTCGGGAGGTGGAATGGCCGGTACTGTTTTTAAAGAAATAGCGGAAAGGGTTATGGCTTCACATTCTCTGTTGCCGATTAGTAAATACCCCATTGATACAGCCCGAACCATTTATCCGAAAATAAAAAACGGAAATTTTGAAGATGCTCAAAAAGTGCTTTCAGCCTTACTCTTTCCGGTAAAAAATGAACCAAAACTCCATTCGTGGGTAAATTTTAATACCGATAGCAGCAGTATATCATACAGCTCTATTAATATAGCAAAAAAATCGGTGCCTAATGTAAAAGGTATGGGTATTAAAGATGCTTTGTATCTGTTAGAATCGGAAGGACTTAAAGTACGGGTAAAGGGTAGAGGAAAAGTAGTGCATCAGTCTATTAAAGCCGGTACACCAATTTTTGGCAAACAAATAATTAGTTTACAATTACAATAAATGCGTATGAAACCCACATGTTTTGGTAAAACGCAAACACTCATGAATAAAAAGAAAATCATGTGGGTTACATCCAACCTTAATTAAATTTTATTAGGATGAAAATAAGTAAATTACTTCAACAAGTAGCTGTTGTTAAAATTCAAGGCGATACAGATATTAGTGTTTCTAATATAAATTTTGATTCTCGCAAAATAGAATCGGGACATTTATTTGTGGCGATAAAAGGAACTGTCTCCGATGGGCACGATTTTATAAAAATGGCCGTAGAAAAAGGAGCTGTTGCCGTTTTATGCGAACAAATTCCACAAGGCATCAACACTACCTTTATTCAGGTAAAAGATGCTGCCGAGGCTCTTGCTCAGGTAGCTGCTGCATGGAACGATTTCCCTTCATCAAAACTTACATTGGTTGGGGTTACCGGCACCAATGGCAAAACAACTACTGCAACGCTTTTGTACGAACTTTTTAGGGCTTTAGGGCACAAAGTGGGCTTGCTATCTACCGTATGCAATTATATTGATAATGAAGCGGTTTTAGCTACTCATACAACGCCTAATCCTTTAGAATTAAATGCTTTGTTAGCTCAAATGGTAGAAGTGGGTTGCGATTATGCCTTTATGGAAGTTAGTTCACATTCGGTGGTTCAAAAGCGTATTGTGGGACTCGATTTTGATGGCGGAATTTTTTCTAACATTACCCGCGATCATATTGATTACCACGAAACCTTTGAAAACTACATTGCTGCTAAAAAATCATTTTTCGACGGTCTTTCTTCCGATGCATTTGCTTTAACAAACATCGATGATAAAAACGGGTTGGTAATGTTGCAAAATTCAAAAGCACAAAAAAAGACTTATTCAACACGTACATTGGCCGATTTTAAAGGAAAAATTTTAGAAGAGAGCTTCGAAGGAATGTTACTCGATATAAACGGTAAAGAACTTACCGTAAACTTTATTGGAAAATTTAACGTATATAATTTATTGGCGGTGTATGGTGCAGCTGTTTTATTGGGGAAAGATGAATTGGAAGTACTACGTATTATGAGCACTTTAAACTCTGTTTCGGGTCGGTTTGAAACCTTACACGCACCTAAAGGCTATACTGCCATTGTAGATTACGCACACACTCCCGATGCTCTAAATAATGTGTTGTCCACTATCAACGATATTAGAGAGGGCAAAAGCAAATTAATTACAGTGGTGGGCTGTGGCGGTAATCGCGACAAAGGTAAAAGACCCATGATGGCTAAAGAGGCAACCAATGCCAGCGATAAAGTTATTATCACTTCAGATAACCCTCGTAATGAAAACCCTCAAGATATTATTGACGATATGCTAAGAGGGTTGGATGCACTTGATATGCGTAAAGTACTTTCGATAATTGATAGAAGACAGGCAATTAAAACGGCATGCATGTTAGCCGAACCCGGCGATGTTATTTTAGTTGCGGGTAAAGGTCACGAAGATTATCAAATTATAGGAGATGTAAAACATCATTTTGACGATAGAGAAGAACTTAGAAATATTTTTGATAACGAATAATTGCAGCTAAGTTCATTTTTATAACTCACAGAAATAGGCAAAAACTAACAATAACCAACTAAAACTACTACGCTATGTTAACTTATTTATTTCAATACCTCGATAGTATAGATGTTCCGGGAGCAGGGATGTTTAATTACATTTCTTTTAGAGCCGGCTTAACATTTATCTTATCATTAATTATAGCCACGCTGTATGGTCGTAGAATTATTAATTACCTTCAACTAAAACAAATTGGTGAGGTAATTCGTGATTTGGGTTTGGAAGGGCAAATGAGTAAAAAAGGAACTCCAACCATGGGTGGGGTAATTATTATTTTAGCCATCACTATTCCCGTAATTTTATTTTCAAGGTTAGATAATATTTATATCCTTTTAATGTTGTTTAGTACGCTTTGGTTAGGGGCTATTGGTTTTTTAGATGATTACATTAAAGTGTTTAAAAAAAATAAAGAAGGATTAAAAGGGAAATTTAAAATTGTAGGGCAAGTTGGGTTGGGTTTAATTGTAGGGTTAACTCTTTATTTAAGTCCACAGGTGGTAATTCGCGAAAACGTAACCATACAAAAAACAGAACAGTTAGAGGTTATCAGTTACGCTAAAAATGACGTAAAATCAACCACCACCACCATACCGTTTTTTAAGAATAACAACTTAGATTATGCTGATGCCTTTAAATGGCTAGGTGATAATGCACAAACAATGGGTTGGATATTTTTTGTTTTGATAACCATTTTTATTGTAACGGCTGTATCAAATGGCGCTAATTTAACCGATGGCTTGGATGGACTGGCAACAGGCTCTTCTGCTATTCAGGGTATTACCTTGGGAATATTAGCGTATGTGTCGGGTAATGTGAATTATGCCGGTTATTTAAATATCATGTACATTCCCGGTGCCGGCGAACTGGTGGTTTTTGCTGCAGCTTTTATTGGCGCAACAGTTGGTTTTCTTTGGTACAATGCATTCCCTGCACAAGTATTTATGGGCGATACAGGTAGTTTAACCTTAGGAGGTATTATTGCCGTTTTTGCCATTATTATTCATAAGGAGCTTTTAATTCCTATTTTATGTGGTGTATTTTTAGTTGAAAACTTATCTGTAATGATGCAGGTTTCCTATTTTAAAATAACTAAAAGAAAATACGGAGAGGGGCGGCGCATTTTTAAAATGACTCCTCTGCATCATCATTTTCAAAAACCCGGCAATGCCGGTATTCAAGCCTTGATTCAAAAACCATTTATTCCGCTTCCGGAATCGAAAATTACGGTTCGTTTTTGGGTGGTTGGAATTATTTTAGCCGCTTTAACTATTATCACTCTTAAAATGCGTTAATGATTATGAAACCAAAAATTGTTGTATTAGGAGGTGGCGAAAGTGGTGTTGGGGCTGCAATTTTGGCTAAGAAACAAGGCTTTAGTGTGTTTCTGTCCGATTCATCAACCATTAAGCCTGAGTTTCAAGTTAAACTAAATGAATATGCAGTAGTTTGGGAACAAAACAAGCATTCCGAAGACCTGATTCTTTTGGCAACCGAAGTAATTAAAAGTCCGGGAATTCCTGATAAGGCGCCTATTATCGCAAAAATTAAAAATGTGGCTATTCCCATTATTTCTGAAATAGAATTTGCCGGCCGATATACCGATGCTAAAATGATTTGTATAACCGGTAGTAACGGGAAAACTACCACCACTATGCTTACCTATCATATTTTAAAAAGTGCCGGATTAAGTGTGGGCTTGGCAGGTAATGTGGGCCAAAGTTTGGCGTTTCAGGTAGCCGAAAAAAAATACGATTACTATGTGTTGGAATTGAGTAGTTTTCAGTTAGATAACATGTATGAGTTTAAAGCTGATATTGCTATTTTGCTAAACATTACGCCCGATCATTTGGATAGGTACAATTACGAAATGCAAAATTATGTAGACGCTAAGTTTCGTATCCTACAAAATCAAACTGAAAACGATGCCTTTATTTATTGGTACGACGACCCAATTATTCAATCCGAACTTCAAAAACGAACCATAAAAGCAACAGCTTATCCTTTTGCTTTGGATAATAAACCGGGCATGCGTGCCTATATTGAAAATTTACAACTGGTAATACAAACATTTAAAAATGAGTTTAAAATGCCTGTTGATGAGTTGGCTTTGAGCGGAACGCATAATACATATAACTCAATGGCTGCAGGTCTTTCGGCAAATATTATGCAGTTAAGTAAAGAAAAAATCCGTGCTTCATTATCCGATTTTAAAGGTGTGGAACACCGTTTAGAGTACGTGAGTACGGTACGTGGAGTTCGTTTTATAAACGATTCAAAAGCTACTAATGTAAATTCATGCTGGTATGCTTTGCAAAGTATGAAAACACCCACAGTGCTTATTTTAGGTGGAACTGATAAAGGGAATGATTACAAAGAAATTGACCGTTTAGTACAAGAAAAAACCACTGCTTTGGTTTTTTTGGGAGTAGATAACAGCAAATTGCACCAATTTTTTGATGGTAAAGTAGCATCCATTGCCGATGCAGGTAGTATGCAGGAAGCGGTAGAAAAGGCTTACGCTTTTGCAAAAAATGGGGATACAGTGTTACTTTCGCCTTGCTGTGCAAGTTTCGATTTGTTTGATAATTACGAAGACCGAGGAAGACAATTTAAAAGTTGTGTAAAGAACTTATAATCGTTTAAAGTTTGAAAGTGTAAAGTATATAAAAAAATACAATACTAATGTGTTCTTGACAGATATTAAACTTTCAATTCTCAACTGATTTTATATGCAAAATTTTATAAACCGCTACATTAAAGGAGATATGAAAATATGGACAATTTTTTTGTTCATATGTGTGATATCTGTAGTTGAAATATACAGTGCAGGTAGCTTTTTTGTTAACGACAAAGCAAACCATACTTCGGAAATGCTCCGACACAGTCTTTTTTTGCTTATAGGTATCGTTTTTGCGTGGGCGGTGCACAAAATGCCTTTTAAATGGGTGCGTGTAATTGCATATTTGTTATTGCCTGTATCTGCTGTGTTGTTGTTGATTTTAGCGTTTATTCCACAAGGCTTGATACCCGATTTATCTATTGGAGGCATTACTTTGTTTGGAATAGCTGTAGAAAACGAAGCCGCCCGTTGGATAACCATTTTAGGTATAAAGTTTCAACCTTCTGAGTTTGCGAAGATTTCTTTGATTATTTATCTCTCTGATTTATTAACCTGTAACCCTAAAAAATCTGTTCTATTAAGTGTAATAGCCAGAATCCGAAAAAAAGAGCTGACTGAAAAATATGCTTCAATACTTAAGTTTTGGACTTCGATGGGTTTATTAGCCTTGTTTTTTATTTTAATTGCGCCTGATAATCTTTCTACTGCTATTCTTTTGTTGGCTGTAGGATTAATTTTGATTTTTATTTCAAATGTTTCTTTTTGGAGGTTGTTTATTGTTGTTTTAGTAAGTATTTCTGTCGGTTTCGGAAGTTTTTACTTAGTAAAACACAGCTCAAAAGAATCGTTAGATAAAATTGGTTTTGGTAGAGCAAAAACATGGGAAAAACGTATAAACAGCTTTTTAAAAGAAGATGAAACAACTAAATATGAGTACAATGATAAATCGTCTCAAATCATTCATGCTCAAATTGCTGTTGCACGAGGTGGTTGGTTTGGTGTAATGCCCGGAAATAGTGTACAACGCGATTATTTGCCACAAGCGTATGCCGATTTTATTTATGCCATTATTGTGGAAGAATTGGGATTAATTGGTGGTGCTTTTGTTATTTTATTGTACCTTATGTTTTTTTACCGAGCCGGTATTTTGGCTAAAAAGAGCAAGTATGATTTTCCGGCTCTGCTAGTTTTAGGACTCGCTTCGATGCTTGTTTTACAAGCTTTTGTCAGTATAGCTGTGGCGGTACATTTAGGACCCGTTACCGGACAGCCTTTGCCTTTACTTAGTCGTGGTGGTACATCGGTAGTAATTACTTGGCTGTATATTGGAATTATTCAGTGTGTGGCTCGTTCTATCGACGAAGCCAATGAAAAACAAGCCATAAAAGCCGAAAACTATGAAACAAAATACGATTTGCCCGATAAAGAAGCAGAAAAAGAAATAATAGCTGAGAATTCATAAAAAAACCCATTAACTCTCAATATAAGGGGTTCATCGGTTATTAATAAAAACAGTATATGATGAAAAAAAATCCTAAAATAATTATTAGTGGCGGAGGTACTGGAGGACATATTTTTCCTGCAATTGCCATAGCTAATGCCTTAAAAGCAAAGTTGCCTGAGTGTGAAATGCTTTTTGTAGGTGCTGAAGGACGTATGGAAATGGAGCGTGTACCTGCGGCCGGTTACAAAATTGTGGGATTACCTATTATGGGTTTCGACCGCAAAAACATGCTCAAGAATGTAAAAGTTGCCTTGCAATTAGCTAAAAGTATGCTAAAGGCACGTAGGTTGGTAAAATATTTTAAACCCGATATTGCTGTTGGAGTTGGGGGTTATGCCAGTGGTCCTACCTTGCGGGCTGCCAATTGGGCAGGTGTAACAACGGTATTGCAAGAGCAAAATTCATATGCAGGAGTAACCAATAAATTATTGGCGCAAAAAGCGGCTAAAATATGTGTGGCATACGAAGGTATGGAGCGTTTTTTTCCTAAAGATAGACTCATTCTTACCGGAAATCCGGTGCGACAAGATTTAACAGCGGGTTTAGATAAAAAAGACGAGGCTTATGCTTTTTTTGGCTTTTCGCCACAGAAAAAAACTATTCTTATTGTGGGGGGCAGTTTGGGAGCTCGTACAGTAAATCAAAGTGTGATGGCGTATTTAAAAGAAATTGCTCAAGCTGATATACAAATAATCTGGCAAACAGGTAAATATTATATAGAAGATGCCAAAAAAGCTGCCGAGCCATTTGCAAGTAAAGAGCTTGTGGTAACTGATTTTGTAAGTCGTATGGATTTGGCATATGCCATAGCCGATTTGGTTATTTCTCGCGCAGGAGCCAGTTCTATTTCAGAATTGTGTTTGTTGAAAAAAGCCGTTATTCTGGTTCCTTCGCCTAATGTAAGCGAAGATCACCAAACACAAAATGCCTTGGCCTTGGCTTCGAAAGATGCTGCTTTAATGATTCGCGATGCCGATTCTGTTAAACAACTGATGCCTGTTGCCTTGGATTTGATAAATAACGAGCCTAAATTAAAAGATTTAGCAGCGAATATCGAAAAATTGGCACAGTACGATTCGGCAAATCGTATTGCAGACGAAATTATAAATTTGATACACGAGTAATGGAAATAGGAATATTGTTGGTGGGTTTATTAGCGGGTGTTCTATCCGGTCTTTTTGGTATTGGTGGCGGTATTGTAATGGTTCCTATGTTGGTTGCTTTTTTTGGAATGAATATACTCGATGCCAATGCGGCCTCTCTTGGCGCCATGTTGCTTCCGGTAGGCGTTTTTGGTGTTATCAATTACTACAAGGCCGGTTTAATACATTTAAAAGAATCGCTGTGGATTTCTTTGGGTTTATTTCTAGGCTCATTTCTGGGTGCCGAAATAACATTTATGATAGATATATCGTTGCTCGCTAAATTGTATGCTTTGTTTCTTTTGTATGTAGCGTTGTTGTATTTTAATATTCCGGCTCTTTTATTTAAAAAGAAAAAAGTAGCGACTAATGAAGTTAAGGACGAAAAAAAACATGCCGTTTGGGAGTTTTTGTTGCTGGGCTTGTTTGCCGGAGTTATTGCCGGAATGTTCGGAAAAGGTGGTGGAATTATCATTGTGCCTTTATTGGTAGCAATATTTAAGTATAAACCAATAGCCGCTTCGGCAACATCCTTGGCAGCATTGCAATTGCCAGTTGGCTTACCTAGTGTGCTTGTGTATGCCGAAAACGGACATTTAAATTTACTGTATGCCGCCTTAATGGCTATAGGAATTGTGTTAGGTGCATTTTTTGGTTCTAAAGCGGCGCTGAAATTATCTGCCGTTTATTTTAAAAGAATTTATGCTTTTTTCTTGTTAGGAGTGGCTATTTATATGGTTATTAAATATATATAGGCTAGTTATTACAAATTGTAAAAAAGCTGCAGTTTATTTGTAAAAAACAAAATATGTACTAACTTTGTAATTACAAACAATATCAAAAATTTATAGTTATGAATGTATCTGTAGTACAAATCGGGAATTCAAAAGGAATCCGTCTTAGTAAGACTCTGATTGAAAAATACAATATCAAAGATACCCTAGAAATGATATTGGAAAGTGGTTATATAGTATTGAAACCTAAATCTGAACCTAGAAAAGATTGGGGAAAAGCATTTGAAAAAATGCATAAAAGTGGTGATGACAAAATGCTTATGAATGATGTTTTTGTCGATGAAGATTTTGAAGAATGGAAATAAATCAATACGACATTGCCATTGTTAATCTTGATCCAACAATTGGAAGCGAGATTAAAAAAACAAGACCTTGTGTTATCATCTCTCCTAATGAAATGAATAAACATTTATCTACTGTTATCATTGCACCAATGACTAGCCAATCAAAAAATTATCCAACTCGAGTACAAATAAAACACAACGACAAAAACGGTTGGGTCGTTATTGACCAAATAAGAACTATTGACAAACAAAGAATCGCAAAGGTTGTAGACAAACTTTCTGAAAAAGAAATTAAAAAAGTAAAGGAAACTATCTTCGAAACCTTTGTTGAATAATAAGAAATAAACAACTTGTGGTAACAATCGCTCATGGCACATACGCCACAGCCTTCTTACGGTTAGTTGTGTTATGTGAGTGTCGGGGGTTCGCATCGGGCAACATCTAGCCTCACGGCTGATGCATCGGGAATGTAACACGATGCCATAGCGGCAGCCATTAGAATTAATAAAAATAGCTAGTTTTAATCAATAATAATTAATGATATTCAGATGAAAAAATTCATTTCCATAGTATTTTTCTTTGTAGTTGGAGTTGTGG
>JAFGVL010000002.1 GCA_016938015.1 Paludibacteraceae bacterium | reverse complement strand
CTTGGGAGCTCTACAAATTGTAAATTTTCAAAGTTGATAGTTGCAGGCAGTTGGTTATGTACCGTTTGTTTATCGTTACAAACAATCAGTAATTTTTCTCTTTGTGCAATTTCTTTTGCGATAGCAGCAAAGCAAGGAATAACCTCATCGAGCATATCTTTCCAATCGGTACCTTCATGAGGCCATGTTAATTGTACACCGCTTTGCGTTGCCCATTCGGGTGGAAGAACGATATGTATGTTTGATTTCGGCATTTGAGCTAGAGACGGGGCGTGCCCCGTCTGTACTATTCATTAGTTGATTATTTCAAAACCCGTATACGGAATCAATGCTTTCGGTATTTTTATTCCTTCGGGAGTTTGGTTGTTTTCTAATAAAGCGGCTACAATACGCGGTAAAGCCAAGGCGCTTCCATTTAATGTATGGCAAAGCTCTGTTTTTTTGTCGTCGGTACGGTAACGACATTTTAAACGATTGGCTTGGTAGCTTTCAAAGTTCGATACCGAGCTCACTTCTAACCAGCGTTGTTGAGCCGCAGAGAAAACTTCGAAATCGAAAGTGATGGCCGAAGTAAAACTCATATCGCCACAGCAAAGGCGTAAAATACGCCAAGGCAACTCCAATTTCTCCACTAAGGTTTGAACGTAGTTAACCATTTCGGTAAGCGATTCGTAAGAGTGTTCGGGCGTATCGATGCGCACAATTTCTACCTTGTCGAATTGATGCAAGCGGTTTAAGCCGCGTACATCTTTACCATAGCTTCCGGCTTCCCTACGAAAACAAGCCGAATAAGCCGTATTCATTATAGGTAAGTCTTTTTTATCCAAAATTACATCGCGGTAAATATTAGTTACCGGAACTTCGGCAGTAGGAATTAAGTATAAGTCATCTTGGGTTGCATGATACATCTGACCTTCTTTGTCGGGTAATTGCCCTGTGCCATAGCCCGAAGCTGCATTTACCACATAAGGAGGTTGTATTTCTAAGTATCCTGCTTCGCGGGCGTTATCTAAAAAGAAATTAATCAAAGCACGTTGTAAACGAGCACCTTTGCCTTTGTAAACCGGAAATCCGGCTCCCGATATTTTTACGCCCAGTTCAAAATCAATCAAATCGTATTTCTTGGCTAACTCCCAATGCGGAAGGGCATTTTTACCTAAATCAGGCATTACGCCACCTGTTTTTTCTATTTTATTATCTTCGGGAGTGCAACCGTCGGGTACCATGTCGCAAGGTAGGTTTGGAATAGTGCACAGCAATACGTTGAGTTGTTCTTCGGCTTGTTTCATTTCCGCTTCCAATTGCTTGTTACCTTCTTTCATTTCGGCAACTTTGGCTCTTGCGGCTTCTGCTTCTTCTTTTTTACCGGATTGCATAAGCTGTCCGATTGTTTTAGAAATTGCGTTTAATTCTGCTAAATTAGTATCTAATACTACTTGCGTATTTTTACGCTTGTTGTTCAAGTCAATTACCTGTTCAATGATAGCTTTTCCGTCGAATTTTTTACGAGCTAACTTACGAATTACTTCGTCTTTGTTGTCGTTGATTTGTTTTAGTGTAAGCATCTTAATAAGTTAAAAGTTGAAAGTTGAAAGTTGGGTGGTTATACACAAGTTTCATTTTTAATTTTCTCGCAAATATACTAAAAAACAAAATCCCGATTTTTCTTTTTCAAAAAAATCGGGATTCATTATGTTGTTCTACTAAAACTAGTTGATTTCTGCGTTAGGTAAAACAGAAACAAATGATTTGTTATCTCTTTTCTTTTTGAAAGTAACAATTCCATCCACCAAAGCAAATAAGGTATGGTCTTTTCCCATTCCTACATTTTCGCCCGGATTATGAACTGTACCGCGTTGACGGATTAAAATATTTCCTGCTTTAGCAAATTGTCCGCCGTAAATTTTCACGCCAAGTCGTTTACTTTCCGACTCGCGACCGTTTTTGGAGCTACCAACCCCTTTCTTATGTGCCATTTTCTACTATTTTTTAAAGATTAAGCTACAATTTCGTTAATTAACACTTGTGTATAACATTGACGATGACCGTTCAATTTACGGTATCCTTTACGGCGTTTTTTATGAAAAACCAATACAGTTTCTCCTTTAACATGGTCAACTACTTCTGCCATCACTTTGGCATCTTTTACTGTAGGAGTACCTACTTTAACCTTACCGTTGTTGTCAATTAACAATACTTTATCAAACTCTACTACCGAACCTTTTTCGGCTTCTTCCATTCTGTGGATAAACAATTTTTTTCCGGCTTCCACCTTAAATTGTTGTCCTAAAATCTCAACAATTGCGTACATAATACATTGTTTTATAATTAGTTCGGGGAGGTGAGTTATTGCCTCGTGCAATAGTGCTTCTTTATTTACCTCTTTGCGAAACGGGCTGCAAATGTACGAAAGCTATTTTGATTTTCAAATAGTTTGGATAAAATATTTTATCTTTGTGGGGGAACAGAGCTTCCTAGTGTAAATTCTCAATTCGTAAATCGATTAAAAGTTAATAATCATGTATTTCTCTCACGAAGATAAAATGCAACTTATAGCGGCATATCGCTTATTTTTAGCCCACTCGGCACGCATTGTCAGTAAAAACGACCGAAAAATAATTCGAATGTTGGTTGAGAAAGTGGCTGAGAAAAAAGCCTTTGTGCGTCCGCTTACCCCTATTCATCCCATAGTTAAAAATATTCATACTGCCATACTTGCCGAGCAAGAAATAGGCTTGGGTAATTCTACCATTGTTAGTATTTTAATTTACGATGCGGTAATTTTAAATGTGATTACACTGGAAGAGCTAAGTAAGCATTTTGATGCTTCGGTAGTAACGATTATTCGTGGGTTGATTCGCGCAAATGAGTTGTACGAAAAAAACACAGTAGTTGAAACAGAGAATTTCCGCAAATTGTTGCTCACCTTTGCCGAAGATATACGGGTAGTATTTATACTTATTGCCGAAAGGGTTTATACCATGCGTAACTTAAGTTTGTATGATACCGAATCGCAACTTAAAATTTCGCGCGAAGCTTCTTATTTGTATGCTCCTTTGGCGCATCGTATGGGTTTGTATCGTTTAAAAACTGAATTGGAAGATTTGTCGTTGCGTTATACTTCGCCCGATATTTATTTTGATATTGCACGCAAATTGAACGAAACAAAAGCATCGCGCGATAAATATATGGATGATTTTATTGCTCCTTTGAAAAAGCAATTAAAAGAAGCCGGTTTTGATTTTGATATGAAGGGTAGAACCAAATCCATTCACTCTATTTGGAATAAAATTAAAAAACAAAATACTGCTTTCGAACGTATTTACGACTTATTTGCTATTCGTATCATTTTAAATAGCCCTCCCGAAAAAGAGAAGGCCGATTGTTGGCAAGTGTATTCTATTGTTACCGACAAGTATCAGCCTAACCCAAAACGCTTGCGCGACTGGCTTTCGATACCAAAAACAAATGGATATGAATCGTTACACACAACCGTGATGGGCTCTGATGGTAAATGGGTGGAGGTGCAAATTCGTACCCGCAGAATGGATGAAATAGCCGAAAAAGGGCTAGCTGCACATTGGAAGTATAAGGGTGGTAAGAGCGAAAAAGGAGTGGATGATATGTTGAAAAATATTCGTGATATCCTCGAAAATCCTGATTTAAAGGATATGGACTACATGGATGATTTTAAGCTCGATTTGTATGGCGATGAAGTATTTGTTTTTACACCCAAAGGGGATTTATTTAAATTAAAAAACGGAGCCACGGTATTGGATTTTGCTTTTAATATTCACAGTGAGTTGGGCAGTAAGTGTGTGGGAGCGAAGGTGAACGGAAAAAATGTACCTATTCGTCATGTATTGAATAATGGCGATCAGGTAGAGATTTTGTCAAATACCGGTCAGAAACCCAATAGAGATTGGTTAAAGATTGTAGTTACATCTAAAGCGCGCACAAAAGTGAAGCAAGTGCTTAAAGAAATTGACTATAAAGATGCCGAAGCCGGTAAAGAAATGTTGCAACGCAGGTTTAAAAATTGGAAACTCGATGTGTTGGATGCCGATATTACCCGATTAGCTAAAAAACTTGGCTATAAAGCAGTTAGTGATTTTTACCAAGATATTGCGCAAGAAAAATTGGATTTATTTGAAGTAAGAAGTCATTTAACCGAAACAGCCGTCGAAGAGGTGGATACCAAAAGTGCCGGCAATTTTGTGCAAGCACTGGAAGGAAATATCCAGTCGAACGACGTATTGGTTATCGATCAAAATTTAAAAAATGTGCAGTATAAGTTATCAAAATGCTGTAATCCAATTTATGGCGATGCTATTTTTGGCTTTGTTTCGGTGTATGGAGGAATAAAAATTCATCGTACCGATTGCCCCAATGCACCCCAATTAATTGAGCGGTTTGGATATCGCATTGTACCTGCTCGTTGGTCGGGTAAATCGGGTTCGCAATACGCTATTACTGTTCGTGTAATTGGTAAAGATGATATTGGTATTGTAACCAATATTACTTCGTTAATTTCGAAAGAAAGCAATGTAACCTTACGTTCTATTTCTGTGGATTCGGTTGATGGACTTTTTCAAGGAATTATTACCTTGCTGGTAAGTGAATTGAACGATTTAGAGGGAGTTCTTAAAAAAATTAAAACAGTTAAAGGGGTAAAACAGGTTGAGCGTTTAAATAATTGAGCCATATTGTTAAAATAAATAGCCTATTCGAATAGTTACTTCAGGATGCAAGGTAGCTGTGTACAGTCCTGAATAGTTACTGTCTATTATTTTTCTGTTGGTGTATAAGGCAGAAAAACTTACTTCAGTTATTAAATGCGAAAAAAAGGTTCTGCGTATCCCTATTGTTGGACCAAAGTAGTAAATGCTTTTTGAAATTTCAAAACGAGGAGAATATACAAACGAACTTTTTATGCCAATAAATTCTCCGGCATTGCCTTTAATTGTTTTTCCACTACCTTCTCTAATATGTTGTGTAAAATACCACTTGGGAGAAAGCCCCGCAGATATTCCTAATATATTGCTTGTTAAACTTTGATTGCTTTCGAGTGATGGATTATCAACATCTAATATCGAGTAATCATTTAGTCCGATACTGCTTTCTAAATATAAACTTTTGTACAGTTTTATATCGTAGGCATAATTGAACAAAAACTCAAAGTCGTGAATGTAATAGGTGTTGACGCTAATATATCCAAGAGACCTGTTTTTATCACTTTTATAATGAAAATTATTTCCTTTAATTCTTTTGTGAGCTAGTTTAACGGGTTTGTAGCAATCGCCCATTTGTGCCATACAAAAGAATGAAGCAATTACAAAAAAGCATATAGAAAACAATAATCTCATGCTGTAAAAATACTATGAGCAAATTTCTTATACAATTATTTTTTCTTAAGTTTTCTTTTTTTTGTAAATAGCTTACACTTTTTTGTTTGTTGGTTTTGTTTTTTTGGCAGTATTCTTTTTATACTTTTGTATTACTTAATTATAGTGTTTAGTTCTTATGGTAAATCGGTTTTTTTATTTTTTTAAAGGAAACATTTATGTGGCAATGTTGCTGCGCTTGCTCATTATTTATGTGTTGTTTTCTATTTGTCGTTTGGCTTATTATTGGTACAACCAGTCATTTTTCCCTGATTTAACAGCGGTACAATTAGCGCGTATTTTTATTGGTGGATTAAAGTTTGATACTACCGCCATATTGTATGTAAATATGCTTTTTATTTTGGGTAATACCTTGCCCTTTAAATTTAGATTGCTTCCGGCATATCAAAAAACAATGCTATGGATTTTTATGCTAACCAATAGCATTGCACTAATCAGCAATATTGCCGATATCCCCTATTACCCATTTACTTTCAGAAGAACCACTTGGGATGTATTTGCTCAATTTAGTCACGAACAAAATTTATTTCGGTTAATTGTACAGTTTTTACTGGATTATTGGTATGCGGTATTGTTTTTTATCGGCTTGTTTTTTATTCTTAAATGGATGTACGCAAAAGTGAGCCTTGATAAAACTCCAAAAATAACTAACAACATAGCCTATTATAGTTTAAATATGCTTGCCTTTTTATTTTCAATAGCCTTGGTAATTGGAGGTATTCGTGGCGGTTTTGAACACAGTACTCGACCCATTACTTTGAGTAATGCTACTGCCTATGTCGAAAAATCGAGTGAAACTGTTTTAGTGTTAAATACACCATTTAGTATTATTCGTACCACCGATCAAAGTGGTTTAAAAAAGCAATACTATTTTTCGGAAGAAGAACTGTCTGCCATTTATTCGCCCGTTTTTTATACGCCGAAAAAGGGAGAGTTAAAGCAAAAAAATGTGGTTATTTTTATTTTAGAAAGTTTTGGTAAAGAGTACATTGCTGCTCTAAATAAACCAACAACTATTGTAGGTTATGAAGGGTATACTCCTTTTCTTGATTCGTTAATTTCAGAGAGTTTGGTGTATGAATATGCGTTTGCTAACGGTAAAAAATCTATTGAAGCATTGCCTTCTGTTTTATCCGGTATTCCCGGAATGGAGTCGCCGTATGTATTAACACCTTATTCGTACAACGAAATAAACAGTTTGCCGGGTTTGCTTGCTAAAGAGGGTTATTATACGGCTTTTTTTCATGGAGCACCAAACGGATCGATGGGTTTTGATGCTTTTGTAAAAGCAGCCGGCATCGCTCATTATTATGGAAAAACAGAGTATAATAACGATGCTGATTTTGATGGTATGTGGGGAATTTGGGATGAGCCCTATTTTCAGTATTTTGCTACACAACTGAATACATTCAAACAACCTTTTTGTACTAGTTTGTTTTCAATTTCATCGCATCATCCTTTTGAAGTGCCCGAGCAGTATCGGGGTAAGTTAAAAGAAGGACCTATCCCTTTGCACAAGTGTATTAACTATACCGATCAAGCCTTGCGTAAGTTTTTTGCACGAGCTTCAAAAATGCCGTGGTTTAAAAATACCTTGTTTGTATTTACTGCCGATCATGCATTTTTTCCTTATTATGAAGAATATAATAACGATGCAGATAAGTTTTCTATCCCCTTGTTTTTTTATACTCCTGATGGTAGTTTGAAAGGTAGAAATGATTCTATTGTAGCTCAACAAATAGACATTATGCCTACGGTATTAAATTATTTGGGATATTCAAAACCTTATGTGGCCTTTGGTAACGATTTATTTTCGGCTACAAAAAGTGCTGCTTTTGCTATTAATTATATAAATAATAACTATCAATTTTTTATGGATGATTATGTGTTGATGTATGATGGCGTAAAATGTAATGGCTTATTTAATTTTAAAACAGATAGAGCGTTGAAGTTTTCAATTGACAATAAGGAGTTGGAAAAGAGTTTGTTGCGAAAAGTTCAAGCCTTTATTCAACAATATAACAATAGGATGGTGGAAAATAAGTTGACGGTAAAGTAATTTTTATTTGGTAGTTTTGTAGTAGTATATGTATCAAAAGAAAGGAAATAGTATGTTTTCGGGAATTGTAGAAGAGGCAGCTTTGGTAGTTGCGTTAAAAAAAGAGCAAGAAAATTTGCACATCAGTATGCGTTGTTCGTTTACTAACGAATTAAAAATAGATCAGAGTGTGGCGCATAATGGCGTTTGTTTAACAGTAGTTGGTATTAACGAAGATGTTTATACCGTTACAGCTATAAAAGAAACGCTGGATAAATCTAATTTAGGATTGTTGCAAATTGGCAGTAAGGTAAATTTAGAGCGCAGTATGCTGATGAATGGGAGATTGGATGGGCATATTGTGCAGGGTCACGTTGACCAAACCGCCACCTGTGTGGAAGTGAAAGAAAACGAAGGTAGTTGGTATTACACTTTTGAGTATGAGCTTGATGCGGCTATGGCTAAACAAGGTTACATGACTGTAGAAAAGGGTTCTGTAACGGTAAATGGTGTGAGTTTAACGGTATGTAATTCGCATAAAAACAGTTTCTCGGTAGCTATTATTCCATATACTTACGAGCATACAAATTTTCATCAACTACAACAAGGCAGTGTGGTTAACATTGAATTTGATATTATTGGAAAATATATTAGTAAAATGATGTTGTTCTAGTCAAGCCCAATATCTTTTTGTAGTTTATCGGTAACAGAAGATAATCGGTTTTTTAGAATAGTTAATGTGTTGGCAAGAGCTGTATTATAAGTTTTTTCTTCTATTAATTTTTGGCAGGCTTCGGCTGTTTTATGTAATTTTTTAAGTCCTAAATTGCCCGAAGCCCCTTTTAATTTATGTACTTTTTCTCTTGCTTTATCAAATTCAGAGTTTTCTACAAATTCGGTTATTTCATTTACAAGGTGTTGTTGGCTTTTTACAAAATCTTTCAATAGTTTAATATAAAGATCTTTGTTGTTGGCTACTCGAGTTAAACCTTCACTGTAGCTTATTTCATCGGTATCTGTGAGTTTAATTCTTGTTTTTGTTGTAACAGGTAGTGTTGTTTTTTGAGTAGCTGTTTTTTTTGCCGGTATCCATTTAAGCAATGTTTTAAATAATTCGTCTACGTCTATTGGTTTTGTAAGGTAATCGTCAATGCCGGCTTGTTGAATTTTTACTCTTGTTTCGGCAATAACATCTGCACTTAAAGCAACAATTTTTACTGCTATGTTTTTATAATTTTCTCGTATATATTTGGTAGCCTCAATACCATCCATTTCGGGCATTTGAATATCCATCAAAATTAAATCGACGTTTTTTTCGGTAGCAAATTTTTCTATACATTCTTTCCCGTTAGAAGCTATAATAACTTCAAACCCTTCAGAGTTCAATAGCTCGAATATAATTTGTTGATTAATCAGGTCGTCTTCGGCAACAAGTATTTTAGCTCCTATAATTTGGTTAAACCCTTTGGGATATTTGGTGTTGTTGTGTTGTTTTTTAGTTATTTCGCTGTATTCGTTTTCAAAAAGAGATACAATGGTATCAAATAATATAGATTCGTTAATAGGCTTAATAAGTATATTGTCAATATCATAATCCAGTTCTTTGTAGTTTCTTTCGTCAGAAAGCCTTGTAACAACAATTATTTTTGGTTTGTTTGGTTTGTTATCAGAGAGTGAGTTTAGCTGTTTAATAAAATCATAATTGTTTTTGTTCTTATCATGAGCATCAAAGAATAATACATCATATTGCTCTTTTTGTAGAGCGTGGTAGGCATCATCTTCATTTTTAGCAGAAAAATATTCTAATCCTAAATGAGTAAGGTATTTTTCCATTACCTCTCTCGATAATTTATTGTTGTCAACAAGCAAAAGGTTTATTTTATGTAATTTTTTTGGAAGCTTATTATCTTCAATTTTTGGTTTAGTGCTGCTTATTGGAAATTGTAAGCTAAACATAAAGTTACTGCCTTTACCAAATTCACTTTTCACTTCAATTTTTCCGCCCATCATAGTTATAAATCGGTTGCTTATGCTTAAACCAAGTCCGGTACCTCCATATTTTCTGGTAGTGGTCATATCGGCTTGAGTAAAGTCTTGAAATAGTTTGGATAACTGATTTTCTTTGATGCCGATACCCGTGTCAATGACACTAAATTCAATAGTACAGGTGTTTTTAGTTTTGTTTATAAGTGATAATTTTATTATGATAGATCCCTTTTCGGTAAACTTTATAGCATTGCTTATTAGGTTAAGTAAAATTTGTTTTAATCGTAAAGGGTCACCAATTAGTTGATTCGGAATATTTGGATCATTGTCTAGCAGAACTTCTATTTCTTTGTCGAGAGAGTTGATGCTAGCATAATTACATAAATCTTGAATAATCGATTTTAACGAAAACTCGGTAGATTCTAACTCTATTTTACCGGATTCTATTTTTGTAAAATCCAGAATTTCGTTAATTACTTGTAAAAGATGATTGGCCGAGTTTTGAGTTTTTTTCACATAATCAAATTGTTGTTTATCCAATTTGGTTTTTTCGAGCAAATAAATTAAGCCGATAACAGCACCTAAAGGAGTTCTGATTTCATGGCTCATTTTTGCCAGAAACTCGCTTTTATACAGGGTTGCTTTTTCGGCAATGTCTTTGGCTTTTAATAAATCATGGGTTCTAATTTTTATTTTTTCTTCTAATTCTTGATTTAATAATCGAAGGTTTTCTTCGGCTTTGTCTCGTTGGCTTTCTTTAATTGATAATTGCTTAATTAATTCGTTGAAATTTTTGTAAAGTATACCAATTTCGTCGTTTCCATAAGGAATGATTTGAATAGACAAATCTTGTTTTTCTGAAATAGCCTTAGTAATATTGGCTAAATAATGAATGGGTTCTGAAATTATTTTTTGGAGCCTGAAAGCAAAAAGAATAATTAGTAATAAAAGAATGGGAACAATAATTAAAATAACGGTAAGGTTGTAATATATACGGTTGCGAATTGTGTCATCTGAATAACGCATATAAAGATGTCCGTATATCTTATTGTCTTTTTTTATTTCATGAAAAATGTACAGAGAGTTGTCTTTAAATACAATTTGTTTTAATCGTTTGGTAGAAATTATCTCTTTATCGGAAGGTGATTTTTGATATTGAGCAAATAGGTAATCGTTTTTGTCGGTTATAGTTGCGTACAATACTGATGGCATGGTAGATAGTTTAGCCAATATGTCTTCGGCTTCTTCCGGATAATTGAATATTAAGGGAGCAATGGCGTATTGACTAATAAGTTTGGCATTTAACAGGGCATTCTTTTTTAATTCTTTTTTAATACTAATTATATCAAACACCATGTAAGCAGAAAAGCCAAGAATAACTGTAGATATACTTGTTACAGCAATTATAAGCAACAGTTTCTTTTTTATAGATAGGTTTCTGAATAGTGTCATTTTGTTATGGGATTTATTATTTTTGACACATGTAATAATTGGTATTCAATAGTGAAACCTGCTTCTTTTAATGCCATTTGATTAATTTCAAACCGTAGTTTGTTATTGCTGTCGTACAAATTAATATGACTTCCTGCCAAACCAAATCCATTTTTGTTGCTTACAATTAAAACAGGTTTATTTTTAAGTGATGAGAGGATTTTTTTTAGTTCTTTTTCACTACTATTCGAAATGTATAATAAATGACAGTCGGTTAGTTCTTCACTATTTTTAACCTGACGTACGATCACTTTTTTATTTTTTATATGCTGGTTTTTATAAATTTTCTCAATTGTTTTTCCAAAAGGTTCATTGTTAAGTACTGCAATTGTAAATTCATTAGCAGTGTTATTACTAAATGTTTGTTCCGGCCAAGTAATAAATAAAGAAAGCTTTTGTAATGCTACAGCTTTCATTACATCAGGGTTTTGTGCATGAACTGAAAAGTTACTGATAAGTAATGCACAAAACAAAAAGACTTTTTTGAAGTGATCTATTTTTAGTAGATGAATCATTCTTTTATATTTATTCTCGAACGAGAAATTCTAATACTTGTTAAGGCCTCCAAATTTGAAAAACGAGGGATAGTATAAAAATTACAGCTACTATAATTATGGTTTTAACAGTACTGTTTTTGTATAGTTTAATTTTTTGATAATCTTTTATGGCTTTTTCTGCTCTAACAAAAGCAGTTTCGCTTTTTACAATGTAATCAAAAGCTCCAAATTTAATGCAGTTTACTGCCGCTTCTAATTGGTCTTGTGCCGATAGCATCACTACTTCAATTCTGGTATTTTTTGCTTTTATGCTTTCTAATATTTGAAGCCCATTTTTAGCATTTTTTTGTTGGCTATTTAAACAATAATCTAAAAAAACTAAGTCGGGATTTTCATCCAATAAGTCTAAACAAGCCTCTCCGGTTAAAAAAGTTTTTATTTCGCAATTACAATTTTCTTTTATTTTTGATGCAAGTATTTGTAAGTAAATTGCGTCATCATCAACTAAAAAGATGAGTAATTTGTTTTTGTTTAGTTTCATGTTGTTTTGATTTTTTATAAAAGAGTAGAGTAGCGTTTTTTGAGCTTATAATGCATTTATTTTTAATTTTATTTCTTGTAAAACTCGGTCTTTGTAATTAAGTAGAGTTTCTATCATTGTTTTCATTGTTTTTTGGTTGTAGTGGCTGCCGGCTAACTTTTCCATTTCTTGTAAAGTGATTACCATTTCCGAAATGCGTAAAAGTCCGACACTCGATTTTAGTTTGTGGGTATACCTCTTTATTGTTTCAAGTTCATTTTCGTTTACAGCTTTTTTAAGAATATCAAATTCTTCGGGCAGTTGCGTTAAATAGGTTGCTAAAATATTTTTGAAAGTTTGGGTGTTTGAACCACAGGTTTGTGTTAAGAAATTAAAATCACACAAAGTGCTATTATGCGTATTGGAAGTTGATTGAGTAGGTAGATTTGATTTCATGTTACTATTTTACGGATAAAATGAATAACTGTTGTTAAAAACAAATATACAGAAATATTTTAAAAGAGGACATAGGTTTAAAATTTATTTGATTAGGAGAATTTGTTGATAATTCTAAATGCTTATTTATAGGGCTTTTTCTTGTTTCTTTTTGATATATATCAATAAATAAAATAAAATAATTTGTAAAAGTGTTTATATAAATTGTACATTTGTTTTCTTTTTTAGTGATAGTTTAAAAAATAATTATTTTTTTTCGGTTTTTATCAAACAATTTGATAATCTCTAGTGTTTAAGCTATAGAATAGTACTACGTTGAAAAAACGCACAATTAAAAATAAGTATTATGAGCAATAATAAACCAAAACAACATGAGTTATTGCTTAATCCGTTGGTAGGGTTAATACCTATTTTTGTGCTGTTGTTTGTAGAAAACTTTTTAGGTTTAACAATTGCGCTTTATGCTTCCATTTTCTCTTATACAGTTGTTCTGCTGTATTATTTTTTTATAAAAGCACAGGTATATTATCTTATTTTATTAGTGAATTTAAACCTGTTTTTTTTATTTTATTTATTATTTTCTAATGGTGTTTTTCCTATTGTAAATCCGTACTATTCATTATATACTTCGTTTTTAGTTATTGCTACAATTATTATTTCTCTCATTCTAAAACCTTTTTTATTTGCTTTTTTCGATAAGAACTTTGTTGGACATGCCAAGCAAATGGAATCTAACTTAAGGGAGTATTACAGAGCATCAATTTTTGTGTTGAGTATTGTTGTTATCAGAGCTCTATTGTTTATGTTTTCGCTTTTTATTGCTACCGATATTCAAAAACTGCAGGTAGTTTCTGCAAGGTTAGAGATTGATTTATTGTTGGTTTTTATTGTTTATCAATCTGTTCGAATTATGAAAATTCGAAAGAAACTTTTGGTAGAAGAATTTTGGCCTATTTTAAATGAATCGGGCGTTGTTGTTGGAAAAGTTGCACGTATTGTAACGCTTACGCCTTCTATAAATCAAGAAATACATCCGGTTGTTAGGGTTCATTTTTTACACAATGGCAGCTTGCTGCTTTTTAAAAATGAGAACTCTATAGAAAATCCCGATTCTAAATGGGATTGTGCTATTAATGAGCATGTAATTTTTGGTGAAACAATGGATCAGACTGTAGCTAGAGGTGCAATGGAAAAATATGGTATTGCCGGATTTAAACCTCACTTTTTATTAAAACACATCGTAAATTTACCGCTCGAAAAGCAGTATATTATGTTGTATTACAGCAATGAAGTTAAAGATGCTCAGTTGTTGAACTCGGTAAATGCTCAAGTAAAATATTGGCCGTTTTGGCAAATTGAAGAAAATTTAGGGAAAGGCGTTTTTCCGGAAGCATTTGAAATAGAATACGATTATTTAAAAAATACGGTGATTATGGCTGAAAAATTTTCTAAAAATGCCATGTAACTCTTTTTTAATAAAGCTTGTTATTTATATATTCCAAAAATACAAGGTCGTTTTGCCAAATCCGGCAAGGATTTTTTCCATTCACTTATTTTTTTTGTTTTAATAAACTCACTTGTTAAAGTGATGTCTGCTGCAATGCATAGCTTTGTGTTTGGCTGACAGGTTTTTAATATGTCTTCTAACATT
>JAFGVL010000108.1 GCA_016938015.1 Paludibacteraceae bacterium | reverse complement strand
GCGAACAAAAAAGCCTGAGCTTAACAAAGTTCAGGCTTTTTACATAAAAAATTAAGGGGCTGTACCTTTTTGGACAGCCCCTTTTATTAACTACATGCAGATTAATCTTCTAACTCTTTATCATAAAGGGATTCGTTTCCACTTTCGGCAGTTCTAATCCTATACGATTCCATTAAATCAGAAACAAATATTTTCCCATCACCTGTTGTCCCTGTTTTTGCTGAACTCAAAATAGCATCAATTGTTAATTGAAGATTCTTGTCTCGAACAACTATAGTTAAAAGCATTCTAGGTATTAAACTAGTACTAACTTTTCCCCTACCTGTATTTACAACCTTTGTTGCATCATTACCAACACCGGTAACATCCCAATAAGAAAAAAACTGTATACCTGCTACATCCAAAGCCTCTTTTACTTCATCAAATTTTGATGCACGAATAATTGCTTCTATTTTCTTCATAAAAATTATTTTTAGAGTTGATTTTTAGCTTGCAAATATAAATAATTATTCATAATCATTTTGATATTTATAAGAAATTTACTCTTTCTTTTTATTTCATATATCATATTTTAACTTTCATTTTTCTATTTAATTCCATTTTTATATATATTTTTGTAATAATTTTAAAATTACAGATATGTTTGACACAGGCACTACTACTTTTATGTTTTTAGCCACCAGTTTGGTGATGCTAATGACGCCAGGTTTAGCTTTCTTTTATGGGGGCTTAGGTTCAAAACGTGATGTTTTAAACATCATGATACAAAGCTTTGTTTCCATGGGAATAAGTTCTATCCTATGGTTTACAATGGGTTATTCTCTTTGTTTTAGTGGAAATATGGCTTCCGGAAATGATTTCTTCGGAATACTTGGCAACTTGGACAAAGTTTTCTTTAATGGAATAACACCATCGACTTTATATCTAGATGCAAATGGAGTTAGTAAAGGATTCCCTGAATATTTATTTATAGCTTATCAAATGATGTTTGCCATAATTACACCGGCACTTATCACCGGAGCTTTTATCAACCGCGTTTCATTCAGATCCTATGTTTTCTTCCTTATCTTATGGCAAATTTTTGTGTATTATCCATTTGTACACATGGTATGGGGAGGTGGACTTCTTGCTGAATGGGGTGTGATTGATTTTGCCGGAGGTATTGCGGTACATGCAACTGCGGGATTTGCAGCCTTAGCTTCTGTGTATTTTGTGGGAAAACGTAAGAAAAAAACAGACCCAAACAATGTTCCATTAGTTGCTGTTGGTACTGCTCTACTTTGGTTTGGATGGTATGGTTTTAATGCTGGAAGTGAACTTGCCGTTGATTCTATTACTGTTTCTGCTTTTTTAAATACTGATATTGCTGCATCTTTTGCAGCTATTACATGGTTAGTTATTGAATGGACAACTGGTAATAAACGACCTACTTTTATTGGTCTTATGACAGGGGCTGTGGCAGGACTTGCTACCATTACACCGGCTGCGGGTTATGTAAATATTTATGGCGCAGTAACCATTGGAATAATTGCAGGTGCGGGTTGTTACTTGGCCGTAAAATGGAAAGATAAAAAAGGTTGGGATGATGCCCTTGACGTGTGGGGCGTACATGGTATGGGTGGTGTTATTGGTACCATTTGTGTTGGTTTATTTGCCACTAAAGCAATAAATGGAGGCGTTGAAGATGGTCTATTTTATGGTGGCGGTGTTTTGCTATTAGTAAAACAAACAGTAGCCATATTAATTGCTATTATATATGCATTTTTCTTCACCCTAGGTTTATTCAAAATAATAAATAAATTTATTCCTGTTAGAGTTACTGAAGCAGAACAAGAGCTGGGATTAGATATGAGTTTGCATGGCGAAGTGGCTAGACAATAGAAAATAATGCATAATTAATAATTATAAACAAGGGGCTGTCCAAAAAGTTACAGCTCCTTCATTTTATAGTTTAGGCAATAATTCTTTTAGAATATAATGGGCATATTCTGAAGCAATATTTTCGAGAAAAACAGGGAAATCTTCAACTGCTGTATCATCCGCTGTATCAGAAATAATACGAATAACTAGAAACGAAACATCAAAATCGTAACATACCTGCGCCACCGCAGCTCCTTCCATTTCTACACAAAATACAGTTGGCAATGCTTGAATAATAGCCTCTTTTTCTTGCTTACAATGAACAAACTTATCGCCACTGGCTATATCGCCAACAGTAACTTTTGGTTTCTTTACACCAAAATCTTGTAGCTTTTGAACAAAAGCCGTTTCATGCTTCAATAAATTTACAACAGACTGTTTTGCTGTTTCTATCAAAACCTTATCGGTTTCAAAATACGATTTGCCTATTAACGGTATTTCAAATCGAGGCATCATCGGAGATGCATCCATATCGTGTTGATAGAGCTTATGGCCTATTACCACATCACCAATTGCTAATTGAGAAGACAATGCTCCGGCTATACCCGAAAAAATAACACAATCTACTCCGAACTCTACAATTAACTGCGTAACTGTTGTTGATGCAGCCACCTTACCCCACCTCGAAAAAACAAGCACTACTTGCTTTCCATACAAACTACCTTCGTAAAAAGTACGTTTACCTTTTACAGTTTGCTGCCGGCAATGCATTTCAGCAATTAATTTATCTACTTCCTGGTGCATTGCACCTATTATTCCTATCTTCATCTTACATTATTACAAATACTCCTACAAAATTAGCACAATAATCTATGCTGAAAAACATATTTTGGATAAAAACTAAATTAAGATTTATTGTTAAAATTTAACTAATTATTTTATCTTTGTGAACATCTATCCTATTTAACAATACAATCTTAAAACAATTGTGGTTTTATTTATAGTTGCTAAGCTTTTGTTTCACTATTAATTTACTACATATAATTATCTTTTTAAAACAAGGAGGACAACATGAAAAAACTATTATTTTTTATTTTCAGTATGTTATTTAGCGTATCTCTAATAGCTCAACAATCAGAGTACGTAGTTAAACAAGAATTTCAGGATAAAACAAATAATCTTGGAGCACAGGTAAGTTCAGTGAAAAAATTGAGCAACGAACTTAATAACGGCTTGGTTTCGGTTAAAAGCAATCTTGAAACAATTCAAAGCGATATAAACACGCTAAAAGATGTTAGTACACAAAATGCTCAAGTTAGTACTGCAGCTCAAGCTGAGGTAACTGCATTAAGAGAATCGTACCTGAAAAATAAACAAAAAGCAAAAGCATTGTTAATTATCGAATTACTTTTAGTAGCTGTTGCTTTAGCATTTGCTTTCAGCATTAAAAAAAGTATGGGTAAAAAACTTTCTGCAACACAAAAACAACTTGACGAAACAAACAATATGTTAATTGATCAAGGCAAAACTTTTGATAAAAAAATAAGTGCGTTAAACGATAAAATAGCCGAATTGAAAGTTGAAAAAGAAGAAAAAGCAAAAAAAAGTAAAAAGGAATAAAAAAATTAATTTTTTAAATAACGCCTAAAAACTCAATTTTAGGCGTTATTTTTATTCTTAAGATTTTAAACTATTTATATACTAATTTATACTAAGCTATTTTTTTTGATATAAATTACTTAGCTTTGTGTCAAAATTATAAGGTATGAAAAAAAAATTAAATGCTTTTAGTCTAACTGAATTATTAGTTGTATTAGTAATTATTGGTATACTGGTATTATTAGCTTTACCAAACCTAATGCCACTCATATCTAAAGCAAAATCTACTGAAGCTCAATTACAATTAGAACATGTCTTTACGTTAGAAAAAACACATTTCTATACTTTATCGAAATATTCAAATAACTTATCAGAAATTGGTTTCGAACAAGAAACACTAACAACCGAAGGTGGACAGGCCAATTATTTAATTGAGATTATTGAATCTGGCCCATCTACATTTAAAGCAAGAGCAACAGCGGTTGTCGATTTTGATCAAGATGGATTATTTAATATATGGGAAATTAATCAGGAAAAAAACCTCAAAGAAGTGGTAAAAGACTAAGTGATTGTTTTCAATTAAACCAAAAATCGGGTCTAAAAATAAACTAGACATATTTATATAAATTAACGTGAGTTCGACGAAATTAATATAGAAAAGATTTGGTAATCATACGGAAAGTTTGTAAATTTAAAGTGTTGAATTTCAAACATATAACAAACTTTAACCCGTATGATACCAAAGGATAAAATTACAGAAATTTATTATCAAGTTGATGAGTTTTCAAAGAATTTTGAAAAAATAAAGCAAGGACATATTCTTGAAACACCTAAAAAGAGAAAATACAAACAAAGAAACTTTACTTTATCAGATAGTGAAGTTGTTACTATACTTGTACTATTTCATTTAGGTTCATACAAGAACTTAAAACACTTTTATCTTTACTATGTGCAAAAGCATATGAGTGATGAATTTCCACAAACGGTTTCATATAATCGTTTTGTAGAGCTTCAGTCTAAAGCAATTATGCCTTTAGCTATTTTCTTAAAAACTTGTTGTTTAGGTTTGTGTACAGGTGTTTCATTTATTGATTCCACACCTATTAGAGCCTGTCATATTAAGAGAGAAAAACAACATAAAGTGTTCAAAAATATGGCCACCAAAGGTCAATGTTCAATTGGATGGTTTTTTGGTTTTAAATTGCATTTGATTATAAATGACAAAGGAGAGATTCTTGATTTTATGCTTACACAAGCTAATGTTGATGATAGGGAGCCTTTAAAGAATAAATCTTTTCATCAACGAGTTTTTGGCAAACTCTTCGGTGATAAAGGATATATTAGCTCAGACTTGTTTGAACAACTTTTTATTGATGGCATTCACTTGGTAACCAAGATTAGAAAAAATATGAAAAATAGCTTGATACTTATGAGTGATAAGATTGGATTGAGAAAAAGAGCGCTTATTGAAACCGTAAATGATAAACTCAAAAACATGTGTCAAGTTGAACATACAAGACACCGAAGTTTCAATATTTTTTTAGCAAGCTTGCTTTCTGGATTAATTGCTTACTCTTTCTTTCCAAAGAAACCATCAATCAACTTGGAAATTATTGATTCTAGGCTGATTGCGTAAATATAATTTCATCTAACTCACGTTAAATTAAATTATTCACATTTATCATTCTGTATTTTAATGCTAATCTTTGTAATCAGTTCTAAATGTAACATTTAAAACAGCTTAATAATGTATTTGTTGGTAATAATTCCTGCTTTAATTATTTTTTATCAAGACTTTCAACAAAGAGAAATCTCATGGTGGACAATTCCTCTTTTATTTATATCTCTTTTACCAGAAAGTATTGCAAATAATGAATGGTCAGCTTTATTTGAAAATACACTAGTAAATATATCGATATTACTATTTGAATTGTTTTTTACGTCTGTCTATTTTTCATTAAAAAACAAACAGCTGACAAATATTTTCAAGAAATACTTAGGTATTGGTGACGTATTGTTCTTAATGTCAATTTGTCCTTTTTTTCACCCTATCGTTTTTGTATTTTATCTCACTGGCAGTTTAATAATCATTCTTTTAGTGAGTTTAATATACGGTTTAATTAAAAAAAAATGGAATTTTACCATACCATTAGCAGGCATATTTTCCATTTTATTATTAATAACAATAACATATAATCATTTTTCTCCATTTACACATGTCTGAAACACTTGACTACATACTTTTAGATGCAGAACTACAACAGCTGATTACAGCCAATCAGGCTTGGCAATATGCTATTATCCCTAAAGAATACTTTGAGGATAAGGTCACTTTCTATATTGATAAAAACAAAAACCTAAATACTGCTACAGAAGAACTTGAATTTATACTTGGAAAAAAAGTAAAGTTCGAACAAATTGAAACAAATATAATTCAAAAAACGCTTTCAAAGTTTTACCGCAAAATAGATAAAAAAAGGTCAAAAGTATCTGTAACAGTTCAAGATATTTCTCAAAATTATTTAGAAGAAATTATTTCTGAAGCTGATGCAATCGGGTGTAGCGATATCCATTTTGAAGTATATGAAGAAAAATGCCGTATTCGTTTTAGAATCGACGGAAAACTGATTGAACGCTACATCTTAAAAAAATCTGAATATCCGGTTATCATAAATAAAATTAAGATTAAAGCCAATTTGGACATTGCAGAGAAACGGTTACCACAAGATGGGCGTATTTTCTTTATACTAGGAGAGCAAAAATTTGACATTCGTATTTCAGTTGTACCTACTCTATATGGAGAAAAGGTAGTGATGCGTATCTTAAGCAATGATATAACTAATGTAGACCTTAAAGCATTGGGATTTACTGTAAAACAATTAGAAGATTATCTGGAAGCCATCAAAAAACCTAACGGTATTATCCTAATTAGTGGTCCCACAGGTTCCGGTAAAACGACTACACTCTACGGAACCCTTAAGTTGCTTAATACAGAAGACACTAATATTTTAACAATAGAAGACCCTATAGAATATACGCTTGAAGGAGTTAACCAAGTACAGTTAAAAGAAGATATTGGTTTAGACTTTACCAAAGCACTACGTACCTTTCTTCGTCAAGACCCAGACATCATTATGTTAGGTGAAATTCGTGATGGAGAAACAGCACAAATGGCTATACGAGCAGCACTAACCGGACATATGGTATTATCTACCATACACACCAACTCTGCATGGGGAACAGTTTCTCGATTAATTGATATGAATGTGCCGGCATTTTTATTAGCTAGCACTATTAGTCTTACTGTGGCACAACGCTTAGTAAGAAAACTTTGTCCTGCATGTAAAGAAGAAGCTTCATTCAATAAAGATTTACTTCCAAAAGGATATTCACACAAAGATATTCCGTCTAAACACTTTATTGCAAAAGGTTGTGAAAAGTGTTACTATACTGGATATAAAGGAAGAAAAGCAGTATACGAAGTTATTCCAATTGATGCGAAATTAGCTAATAATATAAAAAATGGTAACCTACAAATAAACGAAATATTAAAAGAAAAACAAATCAAATCCTTATCAGAAGCTGCTTTCGAAGCGTTTGAAAAGGGAGAAACAACTATCGATGAGATTTATCCAATTTTAATAAGTACCGACTATTAAACAATTATGAAAAACAAAGTTTTAATCACAGCTCTACTCTTTGTAAGTATTTGCAGTACATGGGCTCAAAACAAAAAAAATATTGAACAAGATTTAAACACATTAAGTGCAAAAATTCCGGCATTAAACAATGCAATAGATATATCTGTCAACAATGTATCTATACAAGATTTTATAAGAGCGGTAGCACAAAATGCCACTATAAATATTAATATTGAACCTACAATTAAACTCAATATTTCTAATGATTTTACCCAAGTAAAAGTGAAAGATATTTTACTGTTCTTGTGCAAAGAGTTCAATTTGGATATTGAGGTTATTGGGAATATTATTTCTTTAAAAAAGATAGTGCCTCCAGTAGAAGAAAAAAAAACAATACCTATCAAAATTCCATTTGTAAAATATGAAAAGGATAAAGACTTACTAAGTATTGACATTTATAATGACACGCTACGAAATGTAACAAAAGAAATGACAGATAAAACCGGGAGAAACATTGTTTTAGCACCTGGAATAAGTGAAAACATTGTAAGTAGTTATATTAAAAGTATGCCCTTTGAGAGTGTATTAGAAAAGTTCACTTTTTCCAACGATCTAAGTATTGAACAAACAAAAGACAGTTTTTACTTAATTAAAAAGAAAGAAAATGAAATAAGTTCTATAAATTCAAAAAACAATAAAGACGAAAAAAACAACAAAAATGAGAAGCGTTCCTCAAAAGAAAATGATAGCAACTTTAAATTCTCTATCAGCAATGATCTAATCTCTATTAAAGCAGAAAATGCCAATTTGCACAACTTAATTAAAACTATTTCAGATGAGTTAGGCATCAACTATCTACTTTTATCAGAGATTGGAGGTAACACTACCATTTTTTCTGAAAACCTTGATTACGAGCATTTTTTAGTAAAAATATTAGATGGAACCAGTTACAACTACATGAAAGATGGAAACATCTTCATTATTGGAGAAAGCAAAAACCCTTCTTTAACATCTACAGACATATATAATTTTCAGTATAGAAGCGTTGATAGAATTAAAGATGTTATTCCAACAGAGCTTACTAAAAATGTAAAAATTATTGAATTTACAGATAATAATAGTCTAATTATTACTGGAGATATGATTGGTATTACAAAACTAAAGGACTTTGTTCGTTTAATAGACAAAGTAGTTCCTGTAGTATTAATTGAGATTACCATTATGGATATTACAAAATATCATCAATTCTCAGCCGGACTAAAACTAGGTCTTGGAGATGGTGCTGATGCTGGAGCTCCAAGCAAATCATACGGCACCATATATCCGTCCCTAAATATGGAATTAAGTACCAATGCCATTAACTCTGCTATTAAAGGAATAAATGGATTAGGTTTAATTAATCTAGGAAATGTTTCTTCTAGTTTTTATGCCAACTTACAGTTAATGGAAGATAATGGTATTGTAAAAATTAAATCAACGCCAAAATTAGCCACTTTAAACGGACATGAAGCTTCTATCTCTAGTGGTGAGACAAGATATTACAAAGAAGTTAGAAGTGATTACATAGGAACCCAAAACCCTTCCATATCAAACTCTTACAATTGGAAACCTTTAAATGCAGATTTATCCGTTACTATTATGCCAATTGTATCTGGAGATGGACAAATAACATTGGAAATACAAGTACAACAATCAGAATTTACCGGCAGAGCTTCAGCCGATGAAGATTCGCCATATAACTCTGTGAAAAGAGATTTTAAATCGTCAATTCGAGTAAAAGACCAAGAGGTAATTTTGCTTGGTGGTTTAGAGAGAAACAAAAACGAAGATAGCGGTAATGGTATTCCTTTCCTTTCAAGAATACCTGTTATCAAGTGGTTATTCAGTAGCAGAACAAAAACAAAAGACAGTAATAAACTTTCAATTTTCATCAAACCTACTGTGATTTATTAAGATGATTTATCGTATAGCAAATAGTAGCTTTTTTCAAGAAAAGCAAGTTGCCGGAGTACATATCGAAATTCTATCGGAAAATGAATTTGTGTGCAATTTTGTGGTATTGAAGAAAAAAAAAGGAAGCATCCATATTATTCAAAAAAATAGTTGCTTGCTGGAAAAATTATCTAAAAAACTATCTAATAAAACGGTTATTTTCCTGTCAATAGATGGCAAAGGTGTTTTATTACGAGAACAACAGCAAACAGACTTATCGAACGACGAACTTATTTCACATGTCTTTCCAAATGTCAAGAGCCATGAATTTTATGTGCAACATATAAAATTAGCAAATGACAATATGTTGGTTTACTTTGCTCGCAAAAACACCATCGACAGTATATTATCACAGCTAAAAGAACAAGGCTTTTCATGCTTACAACTTAACTTAGGATGCCTTACTATCAATATCATTGCAGCTATTGTTGAAAATGGGAATGTGCATGCAAATTCATATAACATAAGCATTAAAAACGGTTTAATAGAAAGTACTAATAAAACCAATGACAACAACTCTAATTTTACTCTTATTGGAGAAGAGAGAATCGAATACCCATATGTTATTCCATATGCTACAGGCTTGAGCTATTTTATAAATAAGTATGAAACAGACAGCAATAATTTTCAAATTACAGAAGATCAATACAACCATGCTTACCTAAAGATTATTAAAAAAGGAGGTATAGCTTTCTTACTACTTATTTTCGTAATATTATTAATCAATTTTTTTATATTTTGCATACAAAATGACCGTCAGAAATCATTGGCAAAAGAATTAAGCCAATACCAATCAACTATTCTACAATTAACAAATCTCAAATCAGAGATTGCTGAAAAAGAAAAGATTATGCAAAATTCTGCTTGGGAGGGGAACTCATTTTTTGCCTTCTATGCCGACAGAATTGCTGCGTCAAAACCCGACGGTATCTCTTTTGAAAAAATGGAAATATTCCCTGTAAAAATTAATAATAATAAATTTGACTTTAATAGTTTGCAAAAAGACACCATTTTAATTATGGGAATAACAAAAAACAGCTTATTATTAAACGACTGGACAAAAGTATTACGAAAACACTCTTTTGTGAAAAGTGTAAATATTAGCAATTACACTCAAGAAGAGTCCAGTAGTGGTAAATTCACACTTGTATTAGCTGTTCAACCTAAAATAAAATAGCAATGCTCAGAGCCGGCTCTTTATTATATGCGATTTTTGTTACGCTTATAGTAACCCTGCTTACCATGAGTATTCTTTGGGGATATTATTTTGGTAGTATTCAGATTAATCAGTCTATTATCCGTTCTAATATTGATAATACGATTACTTCTGCTATTAACAAAGCAATAGTATTGCCAGATAGTTTACCTTATAACAAAATAATTGAAACCTCACTTTTTGATCAACCGTATACCGTTTCGTTAGAAAGAAAACATTGGGGCATGTACGACTTGATATCAGGGATGGTTATCTTTAAAAATGACACGATACAACAAAATGCTTTCGTAGGTCAATATGTCTTTGGAGCAGACAGCCTAGCATTATTTATTTGTAATCTTGGAAACAATATCTATATCAGTGGAAACATCATTATTAAAGGCCGATGTAAAGTACCTGACGGAAGATTTAAATACGCCTACATCAGCAATAATAAAAAATTAAATACTAGCCAGATCTTCCCAAAAGAAATGGAAAAAAGCAGTAAACAACTACCATGTATTGATAAAAAACTTATAGACTACCATAAATATTTATTTAATAACTCCAAAGACATATACTCAAAACAAGCCGACTTAGCTTCTTTTTTAGAAGATAAAGATAGTGTTTCTGTATCTTTTAAAGAGCCGACTTTAATCTTAAATTGTCAACTTCCATATTCTGTAAATCACAAAAATATATCAGGAAATATAATCATTTTCTCATCAGAACAGATCATTCTCAATGCGAACTCTACACTTAACGACGTAATTATTTATGCTCCTTCAATCATATTAAAAGATAGTACTAAGGGAAACCTGCAACTTTTTGCTTCAGATAGTATCTCTATTGGCAAAAACTGTACATTAAATTATCCTACTACTGTTAACGTATTTTCAGCCAATGTCGGTAAAATTAATATTGGAGAAGCATCTCAAATAAAAGGCAACTTAACAATTTACCAAACAGATACTTACAACAGCAAATCGTTTATTAATATAGAAAAAGATGCATGTATAACTGGATTTATTTACAGCAATGGCTACGTACAACCTCAAGGAAAATTATACGGTTCATTATATGCACAAAAGTTATCTTTAAATACCAGTGGAGGTTATTTTGAAAATCACTTATTAGACACAGAAATAGATTTTACGCAATTACCAAAAGCATACGTCTCCTGCAATTTGTTTGAAAATAAAAAACAACGCATAGTAGCATGGCAATACTAAGAAAAAAGATACCTGCATCTACTTTAATAGAAGTGATTGTTGCTATGGTGATCATTCTATCATCCTTTGGCATGGCTATGATGGTTATTGATAGTAATAAGAAATCTACTCATACCCATTTATTAATAAAAGCAGAACAATATGTTGTAAAGGAAAAAGAAGAAACCTTGGAAAAGAAACTTTTTCTAGACGAAGAAAAAAACTTTAACGGTTTTAGTATAGTAAAAACAATAAGCGATTACAACAATACATCTGATTTAAGGCTATTAGAAATACAAGCATTGGACAAAAACAAAAAGCTTATAACAAAGCAACAATTATTGATTATTCCTGAATGAAAGCTTTTACAATCATAGAAATTATAATTGTACTCATCATTACTTCGGTAGTGGTTTCAGCCTCTATGTTTTTATATACCAACATGCATAAAATACAAGACAGTTGCCTGAACCAGGGACAAACAGAAGCATCTTTTGTATTGTTATGTGATGTATTAAGAAAAGATTGCAAAGAAGCTAAATCACTAAGCTATGTAAACAATGACCTTGTATGTATAAAGGAAAAAGAACAAGTTGCTTATACTTTCGAAAGCAATCAAATCATAAGAAAAGCTGCTATTGTTGACAGCTTTCAGTTTGCATGTAGCTTACCTGAAATTACCTATGCAAAAGATCAATCATACATACAAAGTATTTTTTTAACCTTTTTATTAAATAATGATTCTATACCCGTATACATTTATAAAACCGACTTCCCTAACAATATCTTAAACCAATAACAACGAATCAAGCATCAAGACATCAAACCTTAATAGCATGAGCCTGCAATTAACAGACATAAAAAAACACCAACGCAAAACTAAAAAAAAAGCAAGCTGGTTATCCAAAGTGATGAACTACAACATCAATTTATCTAGTAAAAGCTTCTCAAATAAAAAGAAAGAGACCTTTTTTGGTGAACTATATATATTACTTTCCTCAGGGTTAGATTTTCGTTCTGCGTTGGAGATTGTTGTTGCAGAACAAAACAATGAGAAAGACAAAGCCATGTACACCGATGTTTACAATAAAGTAGTACGTGGTATCTCTTTATCTGATGCCTTGGAAGATACAGGAAAGTTTAATAAAAACGACTATTACAGTATTAAAATCGGAGAAGAAACCGGACGTATTGCTGAAGTATTAGAGGATTTGACCTCTTATTACACGCGTATGATTAAACAGAATCGTCAATTAGTAAGTGTATTCTCCTATCCTATCTTAGTACTTATAACTGCATTTGTTGCCGTATTTTTTATGCTAAATGTGATGGTTCCAAAGTTTCAGGACATTTTTAATCGTTCCAACGCCGAATTACCGGGATTAACTAAAAAGATTATGCAACTATCACAATTCACTTCGGAAAATTTCGGAATCTTCTTTTTATTTATTGTAAGCATCATTGTATTCATTTACTCTATCCGTAAGAAAGAAACCTATCGACGTATAAGCAGTAGCATTGCCTTAAAGCTTCCTTATTTTGGGAATATCATTCGTATGATGGTACAACAAAAGTTATTTCAAACACTGGCATTATTAACGGCCTCCAAGATAACCTTATCCCAAGCCTTACAATTGGTACGCCAAATGACCACTTTTTACCCTATGCAAAAAGCACTCGAAAAAATGGAAAACGACATTCTACACGGAAAGTCATTACACGAAAGTATGGAAGAATGCAGCATTTTTGACCAACGAGCAAACTCATTAGTAAAAGTGGGAGAAGAAGTGAACAAGTTGGAAGATATCTTTACTACCCTCAATAAACAATACGCCGAGCAACTCGAACATAGCATTGGAATGTTAGGAGACTTACTGGAACCTATCTTAATTATATTTATAGGTTTATTGGTAGGTGTTATTCTTGTGGCTATGTACTTACCAATGTTCCAAATGGGAAGTGTGATACATTAGAGAGTTTACTTTACAACGCGATACATCTCCGGATAACTATAAGTACTGCGCTAGCGGATGTCTTGGAACGCTGCCGCACGAGTCCTCTCGTGTGGCATTCTTGTTTTTAAAACTATCTTAATTTATAACCTTTTTTTCAAACTACCACGCGATACAATCACACGGTAGCGGGGGATTCGCGCGGCAGCGGTGCAATACAATCGCGTGGCAGCAGTGTTATTCATTATTATCTTCCTCTAAAACTGTATGCCTTTTCCCCATTTTAAATTATCTACAACGACCCACTTACCTTCCTTTTGGAAAAGCCATATAACTGTCTTGTTATTTCCATTTATCCATAATAATTCTTTAATTTGAATACTTTCATTTTTATATTGAGGAATGAGATTAGCTAAATTGTAACGGTATTCGTACAGTTTAGAGTCAGATAAAATAAATGTTAATGTTGAATTTGGTTTACCATACAATTTTAATATTTCATCTTCTTTCATTCCTTGTAAATTATTATCTTTTATGGGTTTATTATTACAGGAAAATGCAAAGAGAATTATTACAGAACATAAATAAAAGTACCAATTTGCTTTTTTCATTTTTTATAAATTAAGGTAAAGTAGATTCATCCAAGGTTCCAGTACCCGAAGATTCCCATCCTGGAGCACTTTCATCTATTTTACTTTTGTATTCCCAGAATATATTTGTTGATCCTTTATTGAATTCATATTGCTCGGATTCTTTATATTCATTTATTATTGGAGTAACAAGATTATTAATATTTTTTTGTTGAACGACACCTTGTCCTGCAGGTTCTCCCATAACATTGCCTTCCCAACCTAGGTATGTACCATTTGTATCGGAATATCTATCATCAAGTCCAATTAGATGACCAAATTCATGAGATGACGGATCAGTTCCATATCCTCTCCATTCTCCCTCATCTCCACCTTTAACGTATGATCTAGATACATCTTCTTGTGTAGCACCAATCTCAATATAATTATTTGTACTTATAGGATTCCAAGAATCAGGAATAAAGGTAGGATTATTTGTAGGATTTTTCTTATCATAAACTTCTACTGATACGTTAAATTTCACATTATACACTTCCCCAGTTGCTCTATCAGTATATGTCCAACCGTTTCCACTATTATTCCAATCATTCATTATAGCATTTTGCATTTTCTGGGCTTGTGCAGCTGATGCGCCAGCACCATAAATGTAAATTTTAGCAGATATAGTTATGTCTTTACCCATAGAAATTGTAACTTCTGCATCTTGTCCTGTTTTGTCATTAAAATAAATCGGATTATTTTCGAAGGTTGCATATGGACTAATGTTAGGATACTTACCACTTAATGGGTCAACATTACAACGTCTTCCTGTGCGTGGGTCATATCCATAATCTCCAAAACTTAGATGATTTCCAAAACCTTTAATTTCTTCGTCTTTTTCTTGTCCACCAAACCCAAATCGATAATTATCTCCACCGGCATTTCTTCCTTTCATTGCCATCCCAAATGGATAATAATCGGTTGTGTTGATAATATTCGGTTTATAAGCATTTATACTTGTTTCTGTAGCATCAGCATATATAGGTATTTTTCTGTCGGAGACCACTGCCAGCACATTACCCAAGTGGTTCGTTATTTCATATCGTTTATTCCCTCTTGTTAGCTCACCGGTTAATACCCCATTCACATCTGCTTCGCTTGAGGTGCATGCTGGAAGTGGTTTATTTGCATAGTAATATCCCAAGCGTTGGCTACCATAGATGTATTGCTCTGCTACACTAAAGTCATCGCCCTCTTTTTCATACGTTGCCATAATATTACCGGAAGCATCACGCACATAGTATGTGGTTACTGTGGTTGCAGCACTTCCCTGTTTAACTACCGTTTTGCTAATACGATTACCCATTGCATCATAAGCAAATAATATCTCTAACACATCAGGGTCTCCTGTTTTAGTTACTTTGCTCACCTTACCCGTAACCGTCCATTCTATATTACTAATACCTTCTTGCACATCTTTTGTAAGGTTACCTGAGGCATCGTACTCGTAGTTGTTTTTCAACTGGCCGGCTTCTATATCGTTTGCTGTGCCATCATACGTAGTAGCGTGGTCAATTACTC
>JAFGVL010000107.1 GCA_016938015.1 Paludibacteraceae bacterium | reverse complement strand
TCTGTTTCGCCGGCAAAAGCAGCGGGTATTTGGCAACTGATGCCTGCTACAGCTAAAGAGTTAGGACTGGAAATAAACGATGATGTTGACGAACGCTACCACATAGAAAAATCGACAGAAGCAGCGTGTAGGTATTTTAACAAAGCGTATGAAAAATTTGGCGATTGGTTTATTGTTGCTGCTTCGTATAATGCAGGTATGGCTCGCCTAAATTCCCGCACCAACAAACAACAAAGCACCATCGCTTTTGATTTGCTTTTGCCGGAAGAAACAAGTCGCTATTTGTTTCGAATTTTAGCTGCCAAAGAATTACTAAAAGACCCTCAAAAATATGGTTTTATCTTAAAAAAAGAAGACCTTTTTCACACAGTTAATTTTACAGAAGTAACTGTAGATTCAACGGTTACAGACTGGGCTGAATTTGCAAAGCAACATGAAATTACCTATTTTCAACTAAAAGACTTTAACATGTGGTTGCGAAACTCGGGTTTAGTTAATAAAGCAAAAAAAACCTATAAAATAAAGATTCCTTGCAAAGAAGATTTGAACTTTAACCTTGATAAAGTGGTTATATATCAAAAAAATTGGGTGCAAGAATAAGCATAAACTATCAACTACATAAAATGAAACAAACAAAAGTAATTATTCTAATGCTGTTAGCAAGTAGCTGTTTTTTTACACTTTCGGGAGAAATTCGTATAAAAGACAACAGCAAAAAAAAGTGGACTATTGCCAATTGCGTTAACCACATTTCTATGGATAAAACTATCCCTACCAACGCAGGATATCAATATTGGTTTGCCGACAAAGATTTTTTAAATGGAGAAACCATTAAACTAAGCGTTGTGGCTCCGGGAAAGGCTACACACAAACCTCACTCACATTCGGAAGATGAATTTTTCTTTGTACTGGAAGGCACTGCAAAATTCTACCTCGATGGCGACTCCATTGTTTCGGGACAATACACAAGCTTCTATTGCCCTGCTAATGTAGAACACGGCATTGCCAATGCAGGAGAAGGCGAATTAAAGTATTTGGTAATAAAAAAATACAAGAAATAATAATATACCAAACCCAATAAGGGGGATTTGTAGAGACGCAATGCTTTGCGTCTTTTTTTATTTTTCTGCATGAGACCCAAAGCATTGCGTCTCTACAATAGCCTCTGACGTTATCCGGAGATATACTTCCCTCCCGGAATCTTTGCCAGCAGTTTGATAATAACTGCCGAAACAACAAACACCAGTATGCTAAGCAACGGTATAGAAATAAGCGGTGGAGCAATAGTCCAAAGCACACCGTTTATAAAGAAAATTCCTATTACCATAATTTGAACCAAGTAGATGCCATAGCTGTGGTTGCTTAAAACATCTCTTACAAACACCAAGGGCTTGTTTTTTAATTGATAACCTGCTACCATCAAATAAACCGCAATTGTTTGCACAATACTTGCCGGAGACCAATTCCAATACATGATGAGATCTAATTTCTGGGCATTTTCACTTACAAAATACGTGTAAATAGCCACAAAAAGAATACTGCCAATAAAAAGTATTACTCCCCACAACTTGTATTTTTGCGCCGAAAAATCTTTTTTCACAAAGTAATACCCCAACACCAAAAAACCGGCATGAATAAGGTATGAAAAGAATTTGGGCAAAAACGGTAGCGTATCAAAAGGGATTCGGGCAAAAACAACTACTGTACACACTAAAAACCATGCAATAAGAAGAATCAACACTTTGCTATCGGTTAACGAACGTAAAAACTTACCCAAAAAAGGCATAAAAAGATACAGCGTAAGCAACATATACACAAACCAAAAATGCACCGAAATACCTTTCGTTACAATTAATTGCAAAGCCCAATTTTTTATTGACTCAAAACCATACGGACGCAAATTGTGCTTAATAACCCACCAGTTAAAAACCAAATACACCACAGCCCAAAAAAGGAAAGGCAGCAATACACGCATCATTCGTTTTTTGTAAAACTCAGTCAAGGTATATTCTTTATACAACAAAGTAGCCCCACTCAATACTAAAAACAAAGGAACACTAAACCGAACAGCACTGTCATACATATTTCCTATCCACCAATCGACACCAAGAGTAGCAGAAGCCATTTTTACTGTTGGAGTGGAAACATGGATAATAATAACACCTAGAGTAGCTAATGCACGTAAGGTATCCAACCAATCTATGTTTTGTTTTTGAGGCATTGCTTTTTGTTTTCAAATATAAACCATTTTTGTATAGACGCAAAGTAAAGCGTCTCTACAAATCTCCAAACGAGCATCTGTTTTTTAGAGATACAGAAAATTATATCTACACAAGCAATTACTAATTATTCCAATCATCCCGCATAAATTTCACTGTATTTTCTGTATCTTTAGCGGCTTAATTTTCAGTAGTAGTTAATTTTATGGCAAAAAAAGAATTGGTTTCAGAGCAGATAATAGAGGAGGATGGGTTTGTAGAAGTATTGGGAGCTCGTGTGCATAATCTTAAAAACATCGATATTAAAATTCCTCGAGATAAGCTTACGGTAATTACCGGTTTGAGCGGAAGCGGAAAATCTTCGTTGGCTTTTGACACCATTTTTGCCGAAGGACAACGCCGTTACATTGAAACCTTTTCTGCCTACGCACGCCATTTTTTAGGGGCATTAGAGCGCCCCGACGTGGATAAAATAACCGGCTTAAGCCCCGTTATCTCCATCGAACAAAAAACCACTAATAAGAACCCTCGTTCTACGGTAGGTACCACTACAGAAATATATGATTTTTTGCGTTTGTTATATGCTCGTGCGGCCACCGCTTATTCGTATAATACCGAAGAAGAAATGGTGAAATATACCGAAGAAGAAATAGTACAATTGATATACAAGCACTATGAAGAAAAACGAGTATATGTATTATCCCCTTTAGTAAATAATCGTAAAGGTCATTACAAAGACTTATTTGAACAAATTCATAAACGAGGCTATTTATTTGTGCGGATTGATGGCGTTGTAACAGAGATTAAACGAGGCTTAAAACTCGACCGCTATAAAAACCACACCATCGAGATGTTGGTGGATAAGTTACCTATCTCTAAAAATGAAGATGAAAAACGGCTTAAAAGCTCTATTCAGAGTGCCATGCACCATGGCAATGGGGTAATTATGCTGATGGATAAAGACAACGAAGAGATACGCTATTTTAGTAGACGATTAATGTGCCCTACTACCGGACTCTCCTACTCGGAACCGGCGCCTCATAATTTTTCCTTTAATTCGCCACAAGGTGCTTGCCCAAAATGTAAAGGCCTAGGTTTTATCAACGAAATTGATACAGATAAAATTATTCCGGACAAAACGCAAAGCATTGCACAAGGGGGCATTATCCCTCTAGGAAAACATAAAAACTCCCTTATTTTTTGGCAAATTGAAGCTATTTTAGAAAAATATGGTTGTACCATTAAAAGCCCTTTATCTGAAGTTACAGATGAAGCATTAGACGAAATTTTAAACGGAAGTACCGAACGGTTAACTATCAAAAATGCTTCTCTAGGCAACTCCAACTATTTCTCAACTTACGAAGGTGTTATTAAATACATCAATCTGCAACAAGAAAGTGCTGCTTCGGCTTCCGAACAAAAATGGGCCAATCAATTTGTAAAAACCATCACTTGCCCTTCGTGCAATGGTTATCGACTCAACAAAGAAGCATTACATTACCGAATCGACGGCAAAAATATTGCTCAGTTGGCCGAAATGGATATTAATGAATTGGTGCATTTTCTGGATGGAATTGAAGCACGTATGAGTTCCAAACAAGCAGTAATAGCTACCGAAATTTTAAAAGAGATACGCTCCCGATTAAACTTCTTGTTAGACGTAGGATTAACTTATTTGTCGCTCAACAGAAGTTCGATGAGCCTTTCGGGAGGCGAAAGCCAACGTATTCGATTAGCTACACAAATTGGGTCTCAATTGGTAAATGTATTGTACATTTTAGATGAACCAAGTATTGGTTTACACCAACGAGATAATCAACGCCTTATTACCTCACTCAAACAACTTAGAGATACAGGCAATTCTGTTATCGTTGTGGAGCACGACAAAGATATGATGCTATGTGCCGATTATGTAGTAGATATGGGGCCACTTGCCGGCAGGTATGGCGGAAAAATAATTTTTGCAGGCACCCCTCAAGAAATGCTTCAATCTGACACGCTCACTGCCTCATTTCTTACGGGAAAAGAAAAAATTGAAGTGCCGGCAACATTACGCCCCGGAAATGGTAAATCAATTACACTCAAAGGAGCAACAGGAAACAATTTAAAAAATGTGGATGTTGAATTCCCCTTAGGCAAACTTATATGTATAACAGGAGTTTCAGGAAGCGGCAAATCTACTTTAATTAACGAAACCTTACAACCAATACTTAGTTCCCACTTTTACGGTTCGCTCAAAGACCCGCTTCCCTATAAATCGATAGAAGGATTACAGCATATCGACAAAATTGTACAAGTAGACCAATCACCAATTGGCCGTTCTCCTCGTTCTAACCCTGCCACCTACACGGGTGTTTTTAGCGATATACGCAATGTATTTGTAAACCTACCCGAAGCAAAAATACGAGCCTATAAACCCGGACGATTTTCGTTTAATACCACGGGAGGTAGATGCGAAAGCTGTTCGGGCAACGGATACAAAACTATCGAAATGAACTTTTTGCCGGATGTTATGGTTCCTTGCGAAGACTGTCAGGGCAAACGATACAACCGCGAAACATTGGAAGTAAGATACAAAGGAAAATCTATTGCCGATGTATTGGAAATGACTATCAATGAAGCAGTCGAGTTTTTTGAGAACCAACCGGTTATTTTACATAAAATCAAAATGTTGCAAGAAGTAGGTTTGGGCTATATAAAAGTAGGTCAGCCATCAACTACCCTTTCGGGAGGAGAAAGCCAACGTGTAAAACTAGCCACAGAACTGGCAAAAAAAGATACCGGTAAAACTTTGTATGTATTAGACGAACCAACTACCGGATTACATTTTGAAGATATTCGTGTACTATTAACAGTTTTGAACCGTTTATTAAACAAAGGAAACACAATTATTGTTATAGAACACAACCTGGATGTAATAAAAGTGGCCGATTACATTATTGATATGGGTCCGGAAGGCGGACAAGCCGGAGGAAAAATTTTATTTGCAGGCACCCCACAAGAATTGGTTAAAAGCAACATTGGATATACCGCTCAATTTTTGAAGCAAGAAATAATAGGATAACCTATTATTTTTTTGAATCTTTGAGTGTAATAAAACTCTCGGTCGGTTAATATGTGTTAAATTTAACCTAATTGTTAAACAGTTTTAGTTAATTTTGTGTTTATAATGAGAAGGACTCGAATTTGGGTATTAGCAGTAGTAATGACCATAGCATTTGTTGGCTTGGTTGTGTTGCAAGTAAATTACTTGCTAGAAACTTCTACTAACATAGAAAATGAGTTTAACAACAATGTTAATCGTAGTTTGTATCAAGTATCAAAAGCTATTGAAGAAATAGAAATAAAACGATATTTAGACGAAACAATACAAAAGCACACCCAAAAAAAGGTAAGTACCGAGATTAACAAACGCACCATTGAATCAATTTCAGAAATTGAATCAATTACATTAGGAGATACCATTGACATAGAATTAACTTTTGAAGCGCCAAAAGTATCATTATCAGAAAAACATGGACTGGGTTCGATAGAGGGAGCATCTGAAAATCTGTACAAGAAATACAAGGAACAATTTTACCAATCAAAAGCTTTGTTAGATCAGGTTGCCTTACGCTGGATGAAAGAAACATCCGGACAACCACTAAAAGAACGACTCAATTTTGATGATTTAACAGTACTGCTTAAAACGGAATTAGAGAATAACAAAATTTTTATTCCGTACCATTTTAGTGTGGTAGATAAAAACATGCAAACCTTGTACGTTTGTCATGAAGCTGACAGCATAGTTGGAGAGGAAGTATATCAACAGGGACTTTTCCCAAGCGAAAACCGATCCAATCCTTTTTATCTTAGAGTTGTATTTCCCACTAAAAGAAGCTTTATTATCAAATCGTTATCTCTTTTAGTGCCTTCGTTAGTGCTCATAGTCATATTGTTAATCATATTTATTTATACCATGTATATCATTTTCAGACAAACCAACCTGTCTATTATGAAAAATGACTTTATGAATAATATGACACATGAGTTGAAAACACCTATTTCATCGATTTCTCTGGTAGCTCAAATGCTTGAAGACACGTCGCTTACTAAATCGCCCGAACTACTAAAACGTAATTCGAAAATACTATCTGATGAAACACAACGATTAGCTGCGTTAGTTAATAAAGTGTTAGAAATGACTATATTTGAGCGAGAAAAACAAATGATGAACTTTGCAGAAGTAGATGCTCACGAAATAATTGGAACAATTGTAAGTAATTTTTCACTAAAAGTTGAACAAAAAGAAGGAAAAATACTGTCAGAGTTACAAGCTAAAAATCCTTGGATTATTGCTGATCAAATGCACTTTAGAAATATGATTAGTAATTTATTGGAAAATGGACTTAAGTACAGTAAAGAAAATCTGATCTTAATTATAAAAACATGGAACGATCAAAACCAATTATTTATCAGCATACAAGATAATGGCATTGGTATTCGAAAAGACCACTTGAAAAATATTTTTGAAAAATTTTATCGCGTACCAACAGGTAACATTCATAACGTAAAAGGATTTGGACTAGGCTTATCGTACGTAAAAAAGATTGTTAACGATCATAAAGGGAAAATAAAAGTAGAAAGCGAACAAAATATAGGAACAAAATTTATAATATCTATACCAACTCTAAAACAATAAAAACTATGGAAAAACAAGTCAAAGTACTACTTTGTGAAGACGACGAAAACTTAGGTATGCTTTTAAGAGAATACTTACAAGCTAAAGGATTTAACACCGATTTAATGCCTGATGGAGAAGCAGGTTTAAAAGCCTTCTCTAAAGAAAAATACGACATTTGCGTTTTAGATGTAATGATGCCGAAGAAAGACGGGTTCTCCTTGGCACAAGACATTCGTGCAACCAACTCGGATGTGCCTATCATCTTTTTAACTGCAAAAACTTTACAAGAAGATAAAAATGAAGGATTTAGATTAGGTGCCGACGATTATCTATCTAAACCTTTCAGCATGGAAGAATTAGTATATCGTATTGAAGCAATTCTTCGCCGAGTAAAAGGTAAAAAAGCTAAAGAAGTTAGTATTTACAACATAGGTAAATTTGTGTTTGATACTCAAAAACAAATACTAAGTATAACCGGACATGATATAAAACTTACCACTAAAGAATCTGAATTACTTTCTTTATTAGCTGCAAATACCAATAATATTTTGGAAAGAAATTATGCGCTAAAAACTATATGGATTGACGATAATTATTTTAATGCCCGTAGCATGGATGTTTACATCACAAAACTACGTAAGCATTTAAAAGAAGATCCTGCGGTTGGTATTATTAATATACACGGAAAAGGATACAAATTAATTACTCCTGATACAGAAAATAAGGATTAATTTATAAAACTTCATAAAAAAGGGGCTGTCCAAAAAGGTACAGCCCCTTAATTTTTTATGTAAAAAGCCTGAACTTTGTTAAGCTCAGGCTTTTTTGTTCGC
>JAFGVL010000106.1 GCA_016938015.1 Paludibacteraceae bacterium | reverse complement strand
CGATTATTCGAATATAAAAGGTATTTCTTATCTTTTGGATGGAAAAGTTAAAAATAATTTGCCACGAGAACTGATGAAAAACCTCGATGAATTGCCTTTTCCTGCTCGTCATTTTATTAGTCAATACCGTTTTTATAATCCAAAGCTCAAGGAATCTCCTTATACAACAATTGTTAGCTCTCGTAATTGTCCGTTTAATTGTATTTATTGCGTACCTAGTTCTCTTACTTTTGCCCGCGAAATTGAATACAAGAAAAACAACACCAAAAAACCGCCTATTACATTTCGTTCGGTTGAGAATGTGGAAAAAGAATTGGCTTTATTGCATAGTGAAGGCTATAAATCGATAGGTTTTATGGACGATAACTTTATTGTTACCAAGCAACGCTTACTAGCCATAGGCAATGCACTGAAAAAATATAATTTTTTGTGGGGTTGCCAAGCAAGAGCCGATGCAATTGATGATGAGGTAGCCGAAATTCTAGCAAATACGGGTTGTCACTATGTCGATTTGGGAGTGGAGTCGTTTGACGATGAAATATTAAACTATATAAAAAAAGGCATTACGTCCGATCAAATTTTTTCGGCCATAAACGCTCTCAAAAAATACGAGGTGCCTGTAAAGCTGAATATTTTAATAGGAACTAGTCCGTTAGAAACCGTTAGCAGTATAAAAAAAACATTGCGAATAGCTAAAAAATTAAAAGTAAGTCAAGTAATGTTCAATATTGTGGCACCTTTCCCAGGTACAGAATTTTATACCATTGCAAAGCAAAATAATTGGATTGTTGGGGGCGATTATGTGCCAACAGATGTACAACGTAATTCGATACTCAATTTCCCCAATTTAAGCTCTAAACAAATGGAGCGTTTGTTGTTTTGGAACAATATTAAGTTCTTTTTGCGCCCCACACTAATTTTTTCTCATATAAGTAAGTTTAAATCCTTTAGTGAGTTTAGAATTACCCTTAAAGCACTAAAGGTTAAGTTGTTTGGTTAAATGAAAGAATTATCTGTAGTTATTATTACATGGAATTCGCAACAGTATATTACTGCGTGTATGGATGCATTAATACAGTCTGTCAGTGCATTTAATTATCAACTTTTTATTGTTGACAATGGCTCTACCGATGAAACATTGAGCATATTAAACAACTATCTTTCTCATAACACTGTATTAATCAAAAATAAAAAAAATAAAGGTGTAGCTCACGCTCGTAATCAGGCCTTGCAATTAGTAACTACAGATAAAGTACTGTTGTTAGATATTGATACGGTGGTAAATGAACAGGCTATTAATGAGTTAGTTGCATATATCGACACAAATACCGAAGTGGGCATTTGTGCTCCCAAATTACTCTCGATAGATGATGATGTACAACTTAGTTGTAGAAGATTCCCTTCTTTACGCTATAAATTTTATAATTTGTTAGCTTCGAAAAATATTTTTCTAAAAAGGAATCAATCTCAATTTTACATGGAACAAATGAAGGGTAATGCTCCTTTTGAGGTTGAATATGTTATTGGTGCTTGCCAGTTGATACGTAAAGCTGCTTTAAATCAGGTTGGGTTATTGGACGAACATATTTTTTATGGTCCGGAAGATGCCGATTTGTGCTTACGCATGTGGAATGCACGATGGACAGTAGTTTATCTTCCTTCTGTAAGTATTATACATCATTACCAACAAATTACAAGAAAAAATAGTTTTTCTGTCTTAACATGGAAACATGCACAAGCATTGGTTTATTATTTTTGGAAACATAAAAGGTTCTGAAATACAGCTAATAGAGTACTAATAACTATACCTTTGTATAAAGTTTTTCAACTAATAAAACTTATTTATGTCCTATTTAGAAAACAATACTGTAAAACTAAGAGCTCTTGAGCCCGAAGATTTACCCTTACTTTACCGATGGGAAAATAATTCGGAATGGTGGCAGGTTGGAAATACGCTGAATCCATTTTCAAAGTATGTGTTGCGTCAATATTTATTGAGTTCCGATAAAACTATCTATGAGAACAAACAATTACGGCTTATGATAGATGCTGTTGCTACAAAAAAAACCGTAGGTATGATAGATTTGTTTGAGTTTGAACCTCATCATAATAAAGTAGGAGTTGGTATTTTGGTTGACAGTTCGTTTCAGCAACAAGGATTTGCCTCCGAAGCTTTGGACTTGCTTGAAAAATATGTATTCGATTTTTTAGGTTTACATAGCATGTATGCTCATATTGTGAGTGATAATATACCTAGCATTGCCCTTTTTGAAAAACAAGGGTTCATAAAAACAGGCACCTTAAAAGATTGGGTAAGAGTAAAAGAAAAGTATTTAGATGTATTTGTGTATCAATTAATTAAAAAATAAAGTTACATGCTTACGGTTTCTCATTTATCAACTCTTCATAATTTGGCACTTGTTCTAAAAAAGTGTGTGTCATTGTTTTAAAATCAATTCTACAACAAAAGTGTTTTAAGCCATTGCTTACCAACAAGTATTCTACCTGCAATTGTGAATTATAAAGGGCAATTTGATCGAATGTTTTTTGGCTTATTTCAACAGAAGGAGCTTTGTATTCAATAATCATAATCGGACGCCCATCAGTTCCGTAAACTACTGTATCGCAACGCTTTTGCATACCGTTATAAATAAGTGCAGTTTCGTTTACAATGAGTGATGCTTTGTAATTTTTTTCCTCTATTAAGTACTCTACCATGTGTTGTCGCACCAATTCTTCGGGTTGTAATGCCACATATTTTTTTCGCAAACGATCAAAGATGTATTTCTTTTCGTTAATAACTTTTATTTTAAATGCATAGTTAGGAAAGTTGAGTTGACCCATTTTTTCTTATTTTTGTCATTCTGATGTACAAATATAAAAATAGTATGATACGAACATCAATTTTTGAATGTCAAACTTACAAACAGGCATGAATAAAATTTATTGATAGTTGTAAAAATTTTAAATTAATTCCGATGAAAACCAAAGAAGAAATTGTAGCAAATTGGTTACCTCGCTATACAAAAAGGCCATTAGAAGGTTTTACGAAGCACATTTTGCTTACTAATTTCAGAAATTATGTTGAATTATTTGCTAAAGAATTTGGCGTTGAGGTAATTAGCGACGCTAACATGATAAATGCTTCTGCAGAAGGAATTACTATTATTAATTTTGGTATGGGTAGTCCGAATGCGGCCATAATTATGGATATGCTATCGGCAGTAAACCCTTCTGCAGTATTGTTTTTAGGTAAATGTGGCGGATTGAAAAATCACAATAAAATAGGCGACTATATTTTGCCTAGTGCCGCCATTCGTGGCGAAGGTACATCTAACGATTATTACCCGCCCGAAGTGCCTGCATTACCGGCTTTTGCTATTCAACGTGCAGCATCTTCGGTAATTCGCGATAGGGGTAACGATTACTGGACCGGAACTGTATATACAACCAATAGGCGTGTTTGGGAACACGACAGCGATTTTAAACAATACTTGGTTCGCATTAGAGCCATGGCCATTGATATGGAAACAGCTACATTGTTTACTGCCGGATTTGCCAACCATATACCTATCGGAGCTTTATTGTTGGTGTCAGACATGCCTTTGCGTGAAGATGGTGTTAAAACTACCGAAAGTGACAATAAAGTTACGGCTAATTTTGTAAAAGAACATTTGGATATTGGAATTTATTCTTTGAAAAGTATTATCAACCATCACGAATCTCTCAAACATCTGCGTTTTTAATGGCTAAACAAGACAATAATTTTAATCAACTATTCAGTTCTCTTAAAAAGAAAGAATATAAACCCATCTACCTATTGATGGGTGAAGAACCGTATTATATCGACTTGCTTTCTAACTATATGCAAGAAAATATTCTTTCTGAAATGGAACAGGAGTTTAACCTTACTGTTTTGTACGGCAAAGATGTAGATATGCCTACGGTAATTAATGCTGCAAAACGCTTCCCCATGATGGCTCCTTATCAATTGATTATTGTAAAGGAAGCCCAACATATTAAGAATTATGAATTGCTACTGCATTACCTCCAAAACATACAATCTTCTACCATTTTAGTATTTTGTTACAAGTATGGAACCATCGATAAACGCTTAAAAATTGTTGGAGAAATTGATAAAGTAGGTGTAGTATTTACTTCCAATGCTTTGAGAGATTACCAAGTTACACCTTGGATTAAAGACTATGTTCGTACAAAAAACCTTTCGATTGACGAAAAAGCGGCAGCTCTTTTAGCTGAATTTTTAGGTACTGATTTAGGTAGAATTGTAAGTGAGGTAGATAAGCTTATTATTACAAAACCTGCTAATAGCAATGTAATTACCGATGAACTGATTGAAAAAAATATAGGAATTAGTAAAGACTACAACAATTTTGAACTACAAAATGCCTTGCTCACAAAAAATGAAGTAAAAGCACAAAAAATTGTTTTTTATTTTGATAAAAACCCCAAAAATAATCCCTTGGTAGTTACAATTAGTGTTTTATTCGGTTTTTATGTAAACCTACTACAGTATCATTACACCGACAATAAAAACCCGGCATCAGTTGCTTCAGAGCTGGGTATTAATCCCTTCTTTGTGAAAGATTACGAAACAGCTTCAAAAAATTATTCTGCCTCAAAGTGTATGCAAAACATTTCGTTGATTAGGGAGTTTGATGCAAAAGCAAAAGGCGTAAAATCAAGAGCATCTAACGGAGAATTACTTAAAGAATTAGTGTTTAAGCTGATGCATTAAGCAGTTTTAAATTTATACCTGCAACTTACCTTTCCTTTGGCAATGTTTGTTAATTTGGATTTCAACAGTTGGCGGCGAATGGGAGATAGATGGTCAATAAAAACATGCCCTTCGATGTGGTCGTATTCATGTTGAATAACTCTTGCTGCAAAGCTTTCGTATTTTTCTTCGTGTTCTACAAAGTTTTCGTCGAGATACTTTATAACCACACCGTTTTTTCTAGTTACGGTTTCATTTATTCCCGGAATACTTAAACAACCTTCGTCTTTTGATACGCTATCTCCGTATCGTTCGGTAATCTGTGCATTTATAAATGCTTTTTTAAAGTCTTTAAATGACGCATCCTCGTCGGCTAAAACACTTAAATCGATAACAAACAACCGTATAGATAAACCGATTTGTGGAGCAGCTAAACCAATACCATCTTCCGATTTATACATTGTTTCAAACATATCGGCAATTAGTTGATTCAGATTAGGGTAGTCTTTTGATATTGGTGTGGCAATTTTACGCAATACCGGATGTCCGTATAAGTAGATGGGATATATCATTTAAATTATTATTTGTTATTTGTATATTGGTTATAACTTTTTGTTTCTAAGTATGATTGTAGTAAAATAGTTGCACTTATCTGGTCAATTAATGCTTTGTTGTTTCTGTTCTTTTTGTTAATCCCACTTTCTAGTATGGTTTGTTGCGCCATTTTAGAAGTAAATCGTTCATCAACTAGTGTAACCGGAATAGTAGGAAATTTATTTTTTAACCCGACAATAAAAGGACTTATATATTTCATCGATTCCGAAGGAGTGTTATTCATTTGTTTGGGTAAGCCTACAATAAATTCATCTACGTTTTCTTTTTCGGTATATGCTTTTAAAAAAGCAAATAAAGTGTCGGTAGACACGGTTGTTAAGCCGTTTGCTATTAGTTGTAATGAATCAGTAACCGCAATTCCTACACGTTTTTGCCCATAATCAATTGCTAAAATTCGTCCCATCGTATTGTTTAAGATACAAAGGTAATAAATGTAATTAAGAGTTTAATAACATATGTGAAGTTAAATTAGTATCAAAATATTTCATTACTTTTAAAAACTAAATTAGAAGATACGAATTTTACCTGTTTATTTAATTCATGCAAATATCTATGAATAAACCTAATTATAAGGTTTACAAGCGAATTGGTTTAAATTAAAAAATAACGCATATGTTATTTAACGAAGAGCTTTTTAAAATAGAATTTAATAATATTCCTCCTCAAAAGGGTAGCATACTTATTTCTGAACCGTTTCTTAAAGAATCGTATTTTCAACGTGCCGTTATCTATTTAACCGACCATTCTGAATTAGGCAGCATGGGTTTTGTGTTGAATAAAAGTTTGGAGATAGCTTTAAATGATTTAATTAAAGGAATAACGATAGATAAAAAAATACCGGTTTTTTTAGGTGGCCCTGTCAATGTTGATACTCTATTTTTTATACACACCCTAGCTTTTATACCGGGTAGTTATAAAGTTACTGATACAATATTCTTAAACGGTGATTTTAATTTTCTTAAAGAATACATCAATAGTGGCGCCGAAATTGAAGGGAAAATAAAGTTCTTTTTTGGTTACTCGGGCTGGCAAAAAAATCAGTTGATGGACGAATTAAAAGAAAATTCGTGGTTGGTAGGAGTTATTTCAGAAAAAGAAATTTTAAGTACTCAAAGCCATCGTATATGGGAAAAATCGCTCTCTGCTTTAGGCGATAAATATAAAAAATGGACTAAATTTCCCAAAGACCCTTCTTTAAATTAACTTCTTTATCTGCTTATTTTGAACTATATTTGTACCTCAAATTTTAAACAAATAGACTATGTACAATTGGTTTGAGTGCAAAATAAAGTACGATAAAACAGGTGATGATGGAATTATCAAAACAGTAACCGAAGCTTATCTGGTTGATGCCCTTTCGTTTACAGAAGCTGAAGCAAGAATGAATACAGAAATGAAACCGTTTATTAGCGGCGAATTTGTTGTAGCGAATATTAAACGGGTAAAAATTGCAGAGCTGTTTGATAGCCAAAATGCAGGTGCTGATAAATGGTATCGGTCAAAAGTGAATTTTGTAGCATTTGACGACGAAAAAGGAATAGAAAAAAAAGTGCCTAATACCATGTATGTAAAAGCTGCCGATATGAAAGAAGCTTTAACAAATTTGTTGGATGGTATGAAAGGTTCTATGGCCGATTATGAAGTGGCATCAATAGTTGAAACAGCCATAATGGACGTATTTCAACAAGAAATAATTGTAAAAGAAGATTAGCACTAGCTTTACACTAATTGTGTTGATAAAAATTCAAACATCTTGTCAATAGCCCACAACATACACTATTTTACTTCGCTTTTACCGCATGGTGTTAAGCTGGTTTGTGTGTCTAAGTTTCATCCGTCATCGGCAATTCAAGAAGCTTACGAAGCGGGTCAGCGTGTATTTGGCGAAAGCAAAGTGCAAGAACTTATCGAAAAACAAGCCCAATTGCCTGCCGATATTGAATGGCATTTTATAGGCCATTTGCAAACCAATAAAATAAAACAATTGTTACCTTATGTATACTTGATTCATGGGGTTGATAGTGCTAAATTATTAGTTGAAATTAACAAAGAGGCAAAGAAAAAAGGGTTGCTTGTTAATTGTTTGTTGCAAGTACATATTGCTAAAGAAGAAACAAAATTTGGTTTTTCGACCGAAGAATTATTGTTTTTTTTACAGAGCGAATCCTTTTATCAATTGAAACATGTGCGCATAAATGGATTGATGGGAATGGCCACAAATACAACTAATATTGATACTATTAGAAGCGAGTTTAAAAGTTTAAAATTGGTATTTGACCAGTTAAAAACAAGTGTTTTTTCCTCACAAAATACATTTACCGAATTGTCCGTAGGTATGTCGTCCGATTATGAAATAGCTATAGAAGAGGGTAGTACTATGGTGCGTATTGGCAGTGCTATTTTTGGTCCCCGATTATAACAAATCTATAACAAAAAATCCCATTTTTTAAATGGGATTTTTTGTTATTTAATCAGTTTGTTTGTTTTGGTATCGGGAAAAACAATGCAGGGAACGAAGTTTTTAGCAGATTCAAATTCCAGTTGTGCATACGACATAATTATTATAACATCTCCCGGTGTAAACTTATGTGCAGCAGCTCCGTTTAAGCAAATTTGTCCGCTATTGCGTTCTCCTTTAATTACATACGTAGCAATTCGTTCTCCGTTGTTGTTATTTACAACGTGTACTTTCTCGTTAGCAATAATATTAGCCGCATCCATTAAATCTTCGTCAATGGTAATACTACCAATGTAATTTAGATTAGATTCGGTAACAGTAGCCCGATGAATTTTTGATTTTAATACTTCTACCACCATATTTTATTTATAACGAATATTATCAATAAGTCTTACTTTGCCACAAAATACAGTAATACAACCAACTATGTTATTTGCATTTGTCCAATGTGTAATCGGTTGCAAATTGTTGCCATCAACTATTTCAAAATACTCTACTTTTAAACCACTAATTGAATTAATTTGTTCAATAACAAAAGATTGTAAATCAACGATTGATTTTTGCGGAACAAAGTTAAGACTTTCAAACAATACTCTTGATATATTAGCAGCAATTTTACGTTCCTGTACCGATAATAATTCGTTTCTACTACTTAATGCAAGTCCGCTTTCTTCTCTAACAATAGGGCAGGCAATAACTTCTACCGGGATTCGCAGTAGTTGTACCATGTGTTTAATAATAGCTACTTGCTGAAAGTCTTTTTCGCCAAAATAAGCTTTGTCGGCTTGTACAATTTTAAATAATTTACTTACTATTTGAACTACTCCATTAAAATGATTTGGTCTGAATTTCCCCTCCATAACCTTATCTAAGCCTTTAAAGTCGAAATCAAAAGGAATTTCTGTTTCTTCTTTTTTATACATTTCTTCGGCTGTAGGGTAAAAAATTATATCGCAAAAGGCGTTAATTAGTTGTGCGTCTTTATCAAAATTACGCGGATAATTTAGTAAATCGTTTCTGTCATTAAATTGGGTAGGGTTTACAAAAATGCTTACCACGCAACAATCATTTTCATTTTTACACCTTTCAATTAAGCTAAGGTGTCCTTGATGTAACGCTCCCATTGTAGGCACAAAACCAATTGTTTTACCTGTCGATTTTAGAGTAGTTATAGCTTCCGTAAGTTCGGCAATTGTTGTTATTGTTTTCATTTGAATTTTATTAGAAAAGAATTTGCAAAAGAACAAAAAATACAAAAAGAATGGCTATAAAAAACGCAAATTATATGCTAAAATAAGCTAATATATTGGTTTTTAAATAGTATTAGTAGGTAATGTCACGATTTTTTTTTATATCTTTGCAAACTATTAAAAAAAGAACTGAAATCATTTCATGATGAAAGAAGCTTCCAAAATTTTATTTATTTCTCAGGAGATTACCCCTTATTTGCCCGAATCGGAAAAAGCAAATATTAGCAGAAATTTACCTCAAGTTGTTCAAGAAAAAGGCCGCGAAATGCGTGCATTTATGCCTAGGTTTGGATGTATTAACGAAAGGAGAAATCAACTTCATGAAGTAATACGTTTGTCGGGTATGAATTTAATTATTAATGATACCGATCATCCTTTAATTATTAAAGTAGCTTCTATTCAGTCGGCTCGTATGCAGGTGTACTTTATCGACAACGAAGATTTCTTTCAACGTAAATACACCACTTCCGATGAAAATGGAAACGAATACGATGATAACGACGAGCGTTCTATCTTTTTTGTGCGAGGAGTGATGGAAACTGTGAAAAAGTTACGCTGGGCTCCCGATGTAATTCATTGTCATGGTTGGATGACTGCTTTAACACCACTTTATGTAAAAAAAGCGTTTAACGAAGACCCATTTTTTAAAGATGCAAAAGTAGTGTATTCTATATACGACGATACGTTTAAAGAACCTTTCAACCCTCATTTTGCAGAACATTTGATGTTGGATGGAATAGAAAAAAATGATTTGTCTGCTATTTCAAATGCTACTATTGATTATAATTCTATTACCAAATTAGCAATCGATTTTTCGGATGGAATTATATTAACAAATAATGAGGTACATCCGGAAATACTTGAATACATTGCTAAAAAAGGAAAATCTAGTTTAACACACACAAATTCTGATGATTATGCAGACCCATACATCGAATTTTACGATAGTCTATTTAAATAATTACATGTAAATTCTGAATCCTGTGAAACAGTTTAAAATTCTACTGCTACTTTTACCGCTTTTCGTTTATTCTTGCAAAGACGACGATATTGACTTAATAACAGCTCTTTTACCAACAGACGAAATTGTATCTATAAAAACAGATTCCATTCATATTGCTGCAAGCGATACTGTTGTAGAGAAAATAATTTGGAAAAATAGCAACAGTAGTTTATTGTTAGGTACCTATACCGATGTTCTTTTTGGTGTTACAACCGCTGAGATATTGTCACAATTTAATTGCCCTTCCATAAATACTGTAAATTGGCCTTTGCCTGCTACGGCAGATTCTACTGTATTGTATTTAAGTATTGTTTTTAACGGTAAAAATGCTAAAGTTGGCGATTCGGTAAAATTTACTGTTTACGAAATGGATAAAGCTGCATTAACTATACCTTCACCATCGGCTTCGCCTTACTATTCAAATATAAATGTAAATGATTATACCAATAAAACAGTAGTTCTAGGTGATTATACGTATATTATCAAAACAGTATCGACAGATACAGTTACAACAATAAGAATACCTTTAGATAATGCTTTAAAAGAACGATTTATTGCGGCATCAATTAACAATCAATCAGTTTATTCGAGCGAAAACGCTTTTGTACAATTTTTTAAAGGTGTTTATATAAAAACAACTAGCCAACAATCATCAATGTTAACTGTATCAAATATGTATATTTCGCTTGTGTACTGGTACAATATGACCGATGCAAATTCGAATGTAATAAGACGATACGATGAAAAACAATTCCCTGCCAGCAAAGAAGTTCGTCAGGTAAATTATATTTCTCACAATAATTATTCGGGCTATTTTTCTACAGTAAACGATAGTGTCGTTTATGTAAATTCGCCAGCGGGAAAAAATGCAATTATTACTATTCCTATTAAAAGAATAAAAGATAGTTTAAACATACAAAATAAAGAAGGAGTAGCTTATATTGGTAGTAAAAAACTAAGTATCAATAACGCATCACTTACGCTCGAAGCTACTGATTTTAAGAAAACAACTTTATCGCCACCACCTTATTTATTATTAATTAAAAGAGGGGCTGTAAAAGAAAATTTCTTTAAAAATTATGTTCTGCCTAATCGTATTGATGCTGTGTTGGCAGCGTACAACTCAACTACAACCTCTTATACATTTGATTTGAGTTATTATTTTTCACACACATTTAAAAACAGCTTGCTTGATACTGAACAATTCGAAATTATTCCGGTAGATATAACCGGTACGGTTAAAAATCCTTCTTATATCAATTATTCGTTAGGATTATATGGAGCCAGCTTACGAACAAATATAAACACATCTCCCTTAAAAATAGATTTTACGATAAGTGGTTTTTAAAAATATAAACGCACACTAAAAATAAACCGATTTTCTATACCGAGAGTCGGTTTATTTGTATCTTTTAAAATTGAAAAATACTAGTTTGGATACTTATTTAACCATAAAACAGCAAGCCGAAGGTATATACAAAGAAAAAGGAAGTAAGTTTTTAGCTTATGCTATCCTTGTTGAGAGTGCACAGGAAGTAAAAGAACAATTACAACTTTTACACAAACAATACCACGATGCTCGCCATATTTGTTACGCCTATGTAATAGGAACTGACGGTACTGAGTACAGAGTGAACGATGATGGCGAACCATCGGGCACAGCGGGAAAACCTATACACGGCGTTCTTCTTTCAACAAAACTTACCAACGTACTAATAGCTGTGGTACGTTATTTTGGCGGAACAAAGTTGGGTACCTCCGGTTTAATTTTGGCCTATAAAGAAGCTGCAACAGATGCTGTTAATAATGCACTTATTATTGAAAAAAACATAGCGTGTTATTATGCTGTATCTTTTCCTTACGAACTTATAAACGATGTTATGCGTGCAATAAAAGATACCGAAAGCGATATTATCGAACAAACTTTCGAAAACGAAAGCATCATTTATTTTAAAGTGAGAAAATTAAATGCAGGCACAATTGAAAATAGAATGCAATACATAGAGAATATTAAATTAAAATTGTTGAAAACTAAATAAAAATAAGTACCACTAGTTTGATAAATTTGAGATAAATTTGTTCACAAATATGAGCAATACATTATATACATATTCTAGAAGAAGTTTAGAGCACTTTGATGAGCCGAAACCTTTCTTATATGGTAATAAAAGGTAAAAACCAATATACAACTCACTAGGGTTAATATTGGTTTTTTTATTTTAAAAAAATAAGTAATTATGAATCAATCCAGTTTTGTTTGCATTTCAGATTATTCGAAAGAGAAAATTCTGAGAATTTTGGCTAAAGCCGCCGAATTTGAAGCTACTCCCAATAGAAATTTATTGGAAAACAAAGTGGTTGCTACACTCTTTTTTGAGCCGTCAACTCGTACCCGCTTAAGCTTTGAAACAGCTGTAAACAGATTAGGAGGGCGGGTTATAGGTTTTACCGATTCTGCAACAACCAGTTCCAGTAAAGGTGAAACTTTAAAAGATACCATTTCTATGGTAAGCAATTATGCCGATTTAATTATTATGAGGCATCCTTTAGATGGTGCGGCAAAATATGCTTCCGAGGTGTCTTCTGTGCCTGTAATTAATGCAGGAGATGGTTCAAATCAACATCCTACCCAAACCATGCTCGATTTGTATTCCATCCAAAAAACGCAAGGTACGCTCGAAAATCTTAATATCTTTATGGTAGGCGATTTAAAATATGGTCGTACCGTTCATTCATTACTTATTGCCATGTCGCATTTTAATCCATCGTTTACCTTTATTTCTCCCGATGAACTGAAAATGCCCGAAGAATACAAACAATTTTGTTATGAAAAAGGAATAAAATACACCGAAGTATCTGAGTTAAAAGATATTTCGCAAGCCGATATTCTTTATATGACCCGCGTACAACGTGAACGCTTTTTAGATATAATGGAGTACGAAAAAGTGAAAAATATATATACACTTAAAAATAAAATGCTCGATAAATCGAAACCTAATTTGCGTGTGCTTCATCCTTTACCACGTGTAAATGAAATTGATACCGATGTAGATGAAAACGAAAAAGCTTATTATTTTCAACAAGCTCGTAATGGTGTTTTTACTCGTCAGGCTATTATTTGCGATGTATTAGGTTTAATTTAAATAGAACGAATTATGGAAGATATTAAAAAAGGATTGGTGGTAGTTGCTATTCAAAATGGAACTGTTATTGACCAAATTCCACCCGATAAACTGTTTAAAGTAGTTTCTATTTTAAATTTAGATACCCTCGAAACACAAATTACTGTGGGTAATAACCTAAAGAGTAATAAAATTGGCACAAAAGGAATAATTAAAATATCGGATAAATTTTTCGATCCCAATGTGATTAATAAAATTGCACTTATTGCACCCAATGCCAAATTAAACATTATTAAAGATTATCAGGTAATTGAAAAACGCAATGTCGATTTGCCCGATAAAATTCATAACATTATTCATTGTGCAAATCCTAAATGCATTACCAACAACGAACCGGTACCTACCTTATTTCATGTTATCGATAAAGAAAATATTAAGGTAAAATGTAATTACTGCGAACACAGTATTTTGCAAGAAGACATTACAATGAAATAATTATTTCCGAATAATGAAAACATTTAATAAACAAAACTGGAAACCGGGAACATTAATCTATCCTTTACCGGCAGCTATGATAAGCGTAGGTGCCAATCCCGACGAATTTAACATAATTACCGTTAGCTGGTTGGGTACAATTTGTTCCGATCCTGCCATGTGTTATATTTCGGTACGCTCAAGCAGATATTCATACGATATTTTAAAGCGAAACGGAGAATTTGTCATCAATCTAACTAACGAAGAATTGGCTAAAGCAACCGATTGGTGCGGAGTAAAAAGTGGAAAGGATGTAAACAAGTTTAAAGAAATGGGCTTAACCCCCCAAAAAGCAAATGTGGTAAATGCTCCTATTATTGGAGAAGCTCCACTAAGTATAGAATGTAGGGTAAAAGAAGTGATACATTTGGGTTCTCACGATATGTTTATTGCCGATGTAGTAAATATACAGGCAGACGAACGCTTTATTGATGAAAAAACCGGTGCCTTTGCTATGGATAAAGCCAAACTGATTGCCTATTCTCACGGTCATTATTATAAGATTGGGGAGGAGATAGGTAAGTTTGGATGGACAGTACAGAAGAGGAAATAGAAAACAGGGCTTCGACTCCGCTCAGCTACCTCTCAGCAGGTTCTTTGTAGAGACTCACGCCGTGCGTCTTAAAAATATAAAAACAAAATATAATTCAATCAAATAAACAAATAAACGATTTAACAAATCAACAACAAAATGAAAAGAGACGAGCAAATCTTCGACATTATTGCGAAAGAAAAACAACGCCAATTACATGGCATCGAGTTAATCGCATCCGAAAACTTTGTAAGCGAACAAGTGATGGAAGCCATGGGTTCTGTACTAACCAACAAATATGCCGAAGGTTATCCGGGAAAACGCTATTATGGTGGTTGCGAGGTAGTTGACCAAAGCGAACAGTTGGCAATAGACCGTTTGTGCAAGCTATTCGGAGCCGAATGGGCTAACGTACAACCGCATTCAGGTGCTCAAGCTAACATGGCTGTATTTTTAGCTTGTTTGGAACCGGGCGATAAATTTTTAGGGTTAAACCTGTCTCATGGCGGTCACCTTTCGCATGGTTCTCCGGTAAACTTTTCAGGCTTAGCATACAAAGCGTTAGAATATAACGTAAAAGAAGAAACCGGTCGTGTAGATTACGAACAAATGGAAGCCGTTGCTTTAGCCGAAAAACCAAAATTGATTATTGCCGGAGCTTCTGCATATTCGCGTGAATGGGATTATGCCCGTATGCGGAAATTAGCCGATAAAATAGGGGCTATTTTCATGGTGGATATGGCACACCCAGCCGGTTTAATTGCCGCAGGTTTGCTTGAAAACCCTGTAAAACATGCACATATCGTGACTTCTACTACACATAAAACCCTTCGTGGCCCTCGTGGTGGTATTATTTTGTTAGGAAAAGATTTTCCAAATCCTTGGGGAAAAACAACGCCTAAAGGCGAGGTTAAAATGATGTCGGCCTTATTAGATTCTGCTGTATTCCCGGGTGTACAAGGTGGACCGCTGGAACATATCATTGCAGCTAAAGCCGTTTCTTTTGGCGAAGCCTTGCAACCTGAGTATAAAGCTTACCAACAACAAGTACAAAAAAATGCTGCTGCTATGGCCAAAGCATTTATGGCTAAAGGATATAAAATAATTTCAGATGGTACCGATAACCACTCCATGTTGGTTGATCTTCGAACTAAATTCCCTGATTTAACCGGAAAAGCAGCCGAAAAAGCTTTGGTGGCAGCCGATATTACTACCAACAAAAATATGGTGCCTTTTGATAGCCGTTCTCCATTCCAAACTTCCGGTTTACGTTTTGGTACACCTGCTATCACTACACGTGGTGCTAAAGAAGAGTTGATGGTGGAAATTGTGGAAATGATTGACACAGTACTTTCCAACTACGAAAACGAAGCAACTATTAAAGCAGTACGCGAAAAGGTAAATAAAATCATGGAAAAATATCCATTGTTTGCTTGGTAATAACTTAGCGAACCTTGCGTATCCTTTGCGTTCCTTGCGGTTAAATTTTACCGCAAAGCACGCAAAGTTTTTCGCAAAGCACGCAAATAATATGTTAGAAAGAATCATTGAGCTTCAGGAAACAGTAGACCCAGTAATCTTTTACGGGGTAAATAACAGCAATATGCAGTTGTTTAAAAACCTGTATCCCAAACTAAAGCTTATGGCTAGGGGTAATGTGGTAAAAGTACTGGGAGATGCAGAAGATGTTGCCAATTTCGAAGAAGTATTGGATAAATTACAAGCCTACTGCGCCGAATTCAACAAACTCGAGGAGCAAACCATCATCGATATGGTGAAAGGCAATGCCATCCAAGAATCTAAGGTAGATAACCTTATTTTACATGGAATCAACGGCAGACCCATCGTTGCCCGTACACCAAACCAACAAAAATTGGTAGATGAGTACAAAAAAAACGACTTGCTGTTTGCCATTGGTCCTGCAGGTTCGGGTAAAACCTACACAGCAATTGCCTTGGCTGTTCGTTCACTAAAAAACAAGCAGGTTAAAAAAATTGTATTGAGTCGTCCGGCGGTAGAAGCAGGAGAGAAGTTGGGTTTTCTTCCGGGAGATATGAAGGAAAAAATTGACCCTTATTTACAACCGCTTTACGATGCTTTGCAAGATATGATTCCGGGTGCAAAACTCAAAGAATATATGGAAAATGGCACCATTCAAATTGCCCCACTGGCTTTTATGCGTGGACGTACCTTAAACGATGCCGTTATCATCTTAGATGAAGCACAAAATACTTCTACACAGCAAATTAAGATGTTTTTAACCCGCATGGGATTAAACAGCAAAGTAATTGTTACGGGCGACGTTACGCAAATCGATTTACCGCCTTCGCAAAAATCAGGATTAATCGATGCCTTACAAATCTTAAAAACCGTAAAAGGTATTTCTAAAATTGAGTTTGATGTGCAGGATATTGTGCGACATAAGTTGGTGATGAGAATTGTGGAAGCGTATGAGAAGGTGAAGAAGTTGAATAATATGGAAACTAAACCTTAAGAAAATCCGAATATGAATAATTTTGATGAATTAAAACATATTATATCACAAAGTGGTAGACTTAAATTTATTTCTTCTGAGAGATTAGATAAAGAGTTAATGTTTATTGAAAAATATGATTTATCTAATTATTTTATTGAAGCTTCAAAGTATGTTGAAATTATTAAAGAGAAAGGTTTTGTAATTGGACCTGCTTATGGTTATTCAAACTCATCTGTAATTAATTACTTAATTGGAACGACTACGATTAATCCTGAAAAATATGGGCTACTATTTGAATTGTATTTAAATTCAAATTCTCACAAACCCTATTTTAGAATAAATACCAATTTTAAAGAGATACTAGAAACTCCAGAATACATTGTAATAAAATGCATTCCAGTTCTAGAAAAGATAAGTAAAAAGAATCCCTTTTGTATTATTAAGAATAAGAAATTTAATTGGCGTACACCTATTGATTACAATCTTATTTATGAAGAGTTTTTCGAAGGCAAATATTCAAATGTAAATGAGTATAATGCTTTTATTAAAAATTTATTAATTGTAAATAGACCAACAAATATTAATGACCTAATCAATTGTTTAGCAATTAATGATTTTCAATACTACAGTGTAAACGCTAGATATGGTTTAATGTTGTTTCGTGAAGATTGGATTTTAATCGTTTCTGATTTGTTAAATATCACATTTGAAGAAGCTTCAGTTATTTTAAATTCAATTAGTTTATTGAAAACAACTTCTAAAAAGTTTTGTATGCTTTCTCCCGAAAATAAAGATTTACTTGAATATTTGTATGTCGCAGGAAGATTAGCAGATAAGAAATCAAAAGCTGTTGGAGTTGCTGAAATGATTTATCTAATGAACAATTAAATTCTATGGAGAATTATATAGAGGAACTAGTTGCAGAATATTATAAAACAAAAGGATACTTTGTTTTAACTAATTATTGGATTCCTTTTCAAACAAATAGAAATAGAACTCAAAAGGGGAAAGACCAAAATTATAGTGCTCAAAGTTGGACTGATATTGATGTTCTTGCGAGAAATGATAAAGAATTATTATTAATACAAGTAAAATCGATTATAAATCGGAAAGAAGTTGCAGAAAAAATTAATATCTATTTTGACAGAATTACTGAATTTTTAAATAATGGCAAAGCTTTAGACGGGAAAGCAGACATTATGTGGTGGACTAAAGATGTTATTTTAAAAAAGATTGTTATTTATGAATATAAAAATACTCCACCTTCATATAAGAAGATAATTGAAGATAAAGGTGCTGAAACAATCTATTTTGGAGAAGTCTTAAACGATATTGTGAAATACATTGAGGATAAAAAAGGTGTAAAAGAAGAGAACGCTATTATGCGTCTTTTACATTTTCTAAAGCAGAATAATCAAATCAACATAAAATATGAAACAATCCCTAACAAAAACAGATTTTAATTTTCCCGAAAAACGAGCATATAGTTAGTGATTATGAAAGCTAAAGAAGTAAAATAACCATAATAGCCAGTACGTAAAATTGAGTAATACAGCAACAATGAATCTCGAGAACAATCTTTTCCAATCAATAAAAACAATTATTCTACAATCGCGCGAAAGAGTTTTTCGTATGGCAAACTCTGCCTTGTTAGAATCTTATTGGAATATTGGTAAAATCATTCTTGAAGAAGAACAAAAGGGAAAAGCAAAAGCGGAATATGGCAAGGCAACACTTAAAAACCTTGCAACACAACTTACGCTCGAATTTGGAAAAGGCTTTGATGAAAGAAACTTAAACAATATGAGAGCTTTTTATAAGGCTTTTCCAATTTGGAACGCAGTGCGTACCGAATTGAGTTGGACGCATTATCGACTATTATCTAGGATAGAAAGTGTGGAGAAACAAAATTATTATTTAAAAGAAGCTTTACAAAACAACTTGAATAGCAGGCAATTGCAAAGAGCCATAAACAGTCTGTCATTTGAAAGAGTTGTTCATATTTTACCCGATAAATCTGAAAATATTTCCATAGAAAACTTAATAAAAGACCCCAATATCTTTGATTTTTTGGGATTACATCAAAACGAACAAAATAGTGAAAAGTCTATTGAAACTGCCATCATTAATCATTTACAATCTTTTTTATTGGAATTCGGAAAAGGTTTTGCCTTTGTTGCTCGACAACAACACATTGTAACCGATACTCATGATTTTTTCATAGATTTAGTGTTTTACAACTATTTGCTTAAATGCTTTGTAATTATCGAATTAAAAGCAGGTGAACTTTCGCATCAGGATATCGGTCAATTAGATATGTATGTGCGCATGTACGACGATTTAAAGAAAGGTAAAGACGATAATCCTACCGTTGGTATTTTACTTTGTACTGAAAAGGATGAAACTGTTGTAAAATATTCTGTATTAAACGATAAAAATAATCTTTATGCAAGTAAATATTTACTTTATTTACCCAAAGAAGACGACCTGAAAAAACTAATAGAACAGGATAGATTAAACTTTGATTTAAATTCACAAGAACAATAGAACAAACAAATCAATATAACAATGAAACAATCCTTAACCAAAACAGATTTTAATTTTCCGGGGCAAACCAAGGTGTACCACGGAAAAGTGCGTGATGTGTATTCTATCGGCGACTTGCTGGTAATGGTGGCAACCGACCGTATTTCGGCTTTTGATGTGGTATTGCCCAAAGGCATTCCTTACAAAGGACAGATGCTCAACCAAATTGCCGCTAAATTTTTAGATGCTACTGCCGATATTGTGCCTAACTGGAAATTAGCTACACCAGACCCCATGGTTACTGTTGGTGTACGTTGCGAAAGCTTTCCTGTAGAAATGATAGTACGCGGCTATTTATGTGGTAGTGCCTGGCGTACGTATAAAAGTGGAGTACGTGAAATTTGCGGCGTGAAAATACCGGATGGGATGCGCGAAAATCAAGCATTCTCAACACCAATTATCACGCCTACCACAAAAGCCGATCAAGGTTTGCACGATGAAGATATATCCAAAGAAGAAATTCTTAAACAAGGATTAGTATCCAAAGAAGACTATGAATTGTTGGAAAAATATACCATGGCTTTATTTTTAAGAGGTTCTAAAATGGCAGCCGAACGTGGTTTAATATTAGTAGATACCAAATACGAGTTTGGTAAACACAAGGGCAAAATTTATTTGATTGACGAGATTCATACGCCCGATTCTTCTCGCTATTTTTATTCCGAAGGTTACCAAGAGCGTTTTGAAAAAGGAGAGGAGCAAAAACAGTTATCCAAAGAGTTTGTGCGTATTTGGTTGATGGAAAATGGTTTTCAAGGAAAAGAAGGGCAAAAAGTGCCCGAAATGACTGATGAAATTGTAGACGGCATCAGTGAGCGTTACATCGAATTATTTGAAAATATTACCGGAGAAAAATTTGTAAAAGAAGACATTTCGAATATTTCGGCTCGCATAGAAAAGAATATTTTGGATTATCTGAAAACACTTTAAACACAAGGGAAGCAATGATTTACGCAAAGAACGCAAAAAGGTGAAATTTTCTTTGTGTCTTTGCAGTTAAAAAATTTGCAAATAAAGAAAACTGAAGTATCTTTGCACACGCAAAAGGAGAGGTGGCAGAATAGTCGTCCCGATAGCTATCGGGAGCGGCGGTTTTGAAAACCATAATAATGCAAATTTTTTTTTGGAGAGGTGGCAGAGTGGTCGATCGCGGCGGTCTTGAAAACCGTTGTACTGAGAGGTACCGGGGGTTCGAATCCCTCCCTCTCCGCAAAAGGTTGTGAGTTGATACTTACAACCTTTTTTATTACAATAAAAGCCAACAGGTAGTAATAATATGTACAAAATATTTTTTATCATCCCTATATTTTTTATAGCTCTTTCTTGTTCGAAAACAAACAATGTGAAAGTAGAAAAAACTGATTCTATCCATCAGCCCAAAGACACTCTTATTATTGATTGTAACTATACTTTCGAACAAGCTACTGCAGGTTCTAATGCACCACAGCATATTATCCAACAGTTATGCCTATTAGATGTAGTTTATTATTCTACTGATAATAAACTACATAAAGGGCAAATTCTTACCAATAAAAAAATTGCCGAAGATATCCGCTATCTATTTGACTTTATGTTGCAACAAAAATTTCCTGTTGCTAAAGCTATTCCGATAGTAAACTACCATTGGAACGATGTTTTATCGATGCAAGACAATAATACTTATAGTTTCTGTTACCGAAATATAAGTTTTTCTGCCCATGCTATAGGTATGGCTATCGATATCAATCCGTTTTTTAATCCTATGCGTTGGAAAGAGGGACACAAATATGGTAAAAGAAAAAACCAGCCTGTAGGAGCAGTTTATAATCCTACGGTTGCAGGAACTTTTACTCCCGAACATCCTGTTGTCATCGAATTTCAAAAACGCCGTTTTCATTGGGGTAGAACCATGACCGAAAAATTCGACGACCACCATTTTGAAAAAGCTGGATTATATAAAAAAAAGGCTGTTGAAATTGATAGTTTCACTGTTGTTCAAGATACCATCCAATAAATGATTTGTTATAATTGTTGATAACATCTTTCTTTCTTTTTTTGCATCCCTAATAGGTTTTGTATTTTTGTGTGGAATTACAAATTTATTCCCTCTGTATGGATAAAATAATTACCCTCATAGCGTCCACGCTTAATCTAACCCAGAAACAAGTTGCCAATACCATAAAACTACTCGCAGAAGGAGCAACTATACCCTTTATTAGTCGTTATAGAAAAGAAATGACAGATAATTTGGATGAAGTTCAAGTTGCTGCCATCAAAGAGCAATACGACAAGCTGTGTGAGTTAGAAAAACGCAAGTTGAGTATCTTAAAATCTATCGAAGAGCAAGAAAAACTTACACCGGAACTTCGTCTTCGCATTCAAAACTGCTTTAATTTAACTGAATTAGAAGATATTTACCTGCCGTATAAACCCAAACGTCGCACACGGGCAGAAATTGCCAGAGAAAAAGGCTTAGAGCCTTTAGCACGCATTTTAATGAAGCAAACCGAAAACAATGTAAAAGGAGTTGCTTCCAACTTTGTAAAAGGGAAGGTAAAAGATATAGATGAAGCTTTAGCAGGAGCTCGCGATATAATAGCCGAATGGATAAATGAAAATGAAAAAGCACGTAATTCGTTACGTATCATCTTTGAAAGAGAAGCCGTTATATCTTCACGCGTTATTAAAGGCAAAGAGGAAGAAGGAGCTAAATACAAAGATTATTTTGAAACAGATGAATTGCTTCGTAAATGTTCTTCTCACCGATTACTGGCAATGCGTAGAGGAGAAGCAGAAGAGTTTTTGCGGGTGTCTATTACTCCTCCCGAAAACCAATGTATTGAGCGTTTAGAAAAACTATTTGTAACAAGCGTAACCCTTTCTTCTTTACAAGTAATTGAATCTATCACAGATGCTTACAAAAGATTACTTAAACCATCAATAGAAACAGAATTTGCCAATATAAGCAAAGAAAAAGCCGATACGGAAGCTATTCGTGTATTTGCGGAAAATTTGCATCAGTTATTGTTATCTCCGCCTTTAGGGCAAAAACGTGTGTTGGGAGTTGATCCAGGCTTTCGTACTGGCTGTAAACTGGTTTGTTTAGATGCTCAAGGAAATTTAATACACAACGAAAATATTTATCCGCATCAACCGCAAAATGATTATAAAGGAGCCTCTCGCACCATTCAAAAACTGGTGGAAGCCTATGATATACAAGCTATTGCTATTGGAAACGGTACTGCTAGCCGAGAAACTGAACAATTCATTCAAAACATTCGTTACGACCGTGAGGTAAAAATTTTTGTAGTAAGTGAAAACGGTGCCTCTATTTATTCTGCATCTAAAATAGCTCGGGATGAATTCCCTAACTATGATGTAACAGTACGTGGAGCGGTTTCTATCGGTCGTAGATTAATGGATCCTTTGGCCGAGTTGGTTAAAATTGACCCTAAATCTATAGGAGTAGGTCAATACCAACACGATGTAGATCAAAATAGACTAAAAACGGCTTTAGATCAAACCGTAGAGAGTTGTGTAAATAAAGTTGGGGTTGATTTAAATACAGCCAGTAAGCATTTGCTTACCTATATTTCGGGCTTAGGGCCTCAATTGGCACAGAATATCGTAGATTACAGAACTACAAACGGAGCGTTTAAATCACGTAAACAATTAATGGAAGTACCTAAAATGGGAGCAAAGTCGTTTGAGCAAAGTGCCGGTTTTTTACGTATTCGTGATGCTGAAAACCCGTTGGATAATTCGGCCGTTCACCCTGAGAGTTATAGCGTTGTAGAAAAAATGGCAAAAAAAATAGGGGTAACTGTTAAAGAACTTATTGCCAATAAAGAGCTTAAAAAAGAATTAAATCTACAAGAATTTGTGACCGATAAAATTGGTATTCCAACACTTACTGATATTATACAAGAGTTAGAAAAACCCGGTAGAGACCCTCGTCAAGGCATCAAAGTATTTGAATTTGACCCAAGCGTAAAAACTATTGGCGATTTAAAAATTGGGCAAGTGTTACCAGGAATAGTAACAAACATAACTAATTTTGGAGCTTTTGTTGATGTGGGCATCAAAGAAAACGGCTTGGTGCATGTTTCAAACATGGCTAATAAGTATGTGAGCGATCCCACCGAAATAGTTAAAGTACACCAACATGTTCAGGTAAAAGTACTGGAAGTAGATATTATACGCAAACGTGTACAGTTGAGTATGAAGGACTTAAGTTAAATTAGTAAGCGTATAGTGGTTCTATGTTCATAAGTTCTCTTTAAAATTTTCGAATTTTAACCTGTAATTTGAAATTAATCTATATTTTTGTGCCAGTTTTTGGTATCGTATTATGATGCATCTAATACGATAAAAGGGAATCCGGTGAAATTCCGGAACAGTACCCGCTGCTGTAAAGCCGTTTCGAGTAACATCGAAATTATTTTTAACAACTTAGCCACTGTTTCGCTACGGCGTATGGGAAGGCGTTAAAAATCGGATAAGTCAGAAGACCTGCCACCAACTAACCTACAATCCATTTGCTTTCGGGAATAAAAGCAGGAGAGAATAATTGTATCCTCAATTTTTTTCGTCCACACTCTTTATTCTCTTTAAGTAGTTTAGATTGTTATTAACTAATTATCAATTATTTAATTACAAAAAATTACTAGTATGAGAAAATTATTTTTTTATTTTTTACTGCCATTGGTTGGAATCTTATTTTTTACCTCGTGTGCCGACGATGGTGAAAACAGTGGTAATGCAATTCCGTATGTAACCGTTGATTTTGAAGACGTTACTTTACATGCAGACAGTACTTTAAAAGACACTTCTTTTATTTCTAAAAACATGACTTTCGTAAATGTAGTTAATTCATGGGGCTTTTGGAGCGGGTTTGCTGCATCGTCTAGATATGATATGACTACTGCCGGATACACCAACGATTTAAGTGTTTATGCACCTACAGCTGCTTCGGGTAAAAAATATGCGGTTGTTTATGATAATAATGCTGTATGTTATTTTGCCGACAATAAAGAATATGTTTTGCAAGAACTTAAACTTAACAATTCTACATACGCTTATTTATCTATGAAAGATGGTGATGCTTATGCTAAAAAGTTTGAAGCAGGAGATTGGTTTAAACTTACCATTTATGGGTACAATTCTTCCAATGTAAAAGTGGATAGTTTAGATTATTATTTAGCCGATTTTAGAGATGGGAAAAGTTTTATTTGTAATCAATGGACTAGTGTACAACTTGGTGAGCTTGGTTTAATTAATAAACTTTCATTTTCGTTTAGTTCTTCTGATAATGGAGCATGGGGTATGAATACTCCGGCCTATGTATGTATTGACGATATAAAGTATATATTACCACAAAATTAACTTACTATATTAACTCTAAAAAAGGCTTGTGTTGATAACACAGGCCTTTTTTTGTATCGATTATCAGGTTTTTATTTTAATATTGCAAAAAAAAGAGTGTTATGTTAGAACAACTTATCACATGGGATAAATCATTGTTTTTGTTGGTAAATTCAGCTAATATACCATTTTTTGACCATTTTTTTTGGTTCTTTACTCAGAAATTTACGTGGATACCACTTTATATAGTTTTGTTGATTATTTTTTATAAAACAAATAAAAAGGAGTGTGTTTGGATTATAATCGGGATAGTTCTTTCTGTTGTATTAGCTGATCAAATAGCTTCTTCTCTTTTAAAACCACTGGTGGCACGTTACAGACCTTCGCACGATGTTACATTAACTGAGAGTATTCACCTAATAAACAGCTATAAAGGCGGATTGTATGGCTTTGTATCTTCGCATGCAGCCAATTCATTTTGTTTTGCCTTATTTACTGCCTTATTTTTTAAAAACAGATGGTTTTGTATTTCCATTTTTAGTTGGGCGTTATTAAACAGTTACTCGCGCATATATATTGGTGTTCATTTTCCGTTGGATGTAATTGTTGGAGCTTTGGTTGGAATGGGTTCGGCAACTATTGGATTTGCGGTTTTGAACTATACCAAACCATTGATAGTAGATACCTACAAAGAAAAACCAATTTCATTACGCTTGTATTACTTACTATTAGGAGGTATGATAGCATTAATAACACTATTCTCTGTACCTACAATTAACAGCTTTTTTTAATAGTTGAATGAAAAACAGTTGTAAAACAATATTTTGTAACAGCTAGAATTTTTTAAGTATTAAAAAAGATAAAAAGGCTTGCAAATGAAATAAAATTGTAATAGATTTATAGCACATATAATGAAAAAATAGTATTAACCTTAATAGTAAAAGCCCTATGACTAAAACAATCACTTTTAATGAATTGCGAAAAATTAAAGACAGCTTACCGGATGGTAGCATGTCTAAAATTGCTGAAGAATTAGGTATTTCTACTGAAACAGTTAGAAATTATTTTGGGGGTCACAATTATAGAGATGGGCAATCTGTTGGAGTTCACATAGAGCCGGGTCCTGATGGAGGCGTGGTTTCTCTTGACGATACAGGCATTTTAGAATTAGCTCTTAAATACAGCAATTTATAATTGAAATAATTTTAACAAAAGAGGCAATAACATTTAGTTATTGCCTCTTTTGTTATTTATAAATAAAATAAGGAAATTTGTCTCCTCAAATTAAAACCTAAAAAAATGAATAGACGTTTTGTAGTTGTAGTTTTTTTGTTTCTCAACATAATGCTTATTGCACAAGAACAAGTAAAAAAAGCAAATTTTAAGTTGTATGGTTTTGTTAGAAATGATTTTTTCTACAATTCCAGACTAAACAAAGAGGGAACCGATGGGTTATCTGTTTTATATCCGTTAGAAATTAAAACTGATGCTGTGGGGAAAGACTTAAATGAAGTGCCCCAATCTGAAATGCTCGCCTATGGAACTCTTTTAGGAGTAGATATTAGTGGATTAAATGTTCTCAACTCTATTACTACTGCTAAGATTGAAAGTGATTTTAGTGGCATTAGTGGTATGAATCCTTTGTTTCGAATTAGACATGCTTTTGTAAATTTTAATTGGGGAAAAACAGAATTATTGGTTGGACAAACTTGGCATCCTCTTTTTTGTGGAGTAGTACCAAACATATTAAACCTTGGTACAGGAGCACCATTTCAACCCTTTGCTCGAAATCCTCAAGTTACAATATCGTATAAAATAAATGAGTTGAAGTTTACCGGTGCTGCTCTGTATCAATTTCAATATAGTTCTACAGGAGTTAGTGGTACAAGTAGCAATTATATAAAATACGCCAATATGCCCGAAATGTTTTTTGGAATAGAAAACAAAAATACATCATGGATAATTGGTGTGGGAGCAGAAATGAAAAAGATAGTACCTAGAACTTCAACTACAGTAGGAGCATCAACGCTCAAAGTAAATGAGTCTTTGCTATCGTATGGTGGAAACGTATATGCACAATACTTTAACTCATTATTTTGTGTCAAAGCGAAAACAACCTATGGACAAAATTTAAGCGATTTGAGTATGTTGGGAGGATATGGTGTTAGTAGTTTAGATACCATAAGTGGAAAACAAAACTATACCTCTTTTAATATGATTAGTGCTTGGATAAATGCAACCTACGGAAAAAAATGGCAAGTAGGTCTGTTTGCCGGTTACACACAGAATTTAGGCACAGATAAAGCTCTTTATGAGACAACCAGAGGACTATCTATTTATGGGAATGGGGTATCGGGTAGTCAAATGATAGGTTGCATGTATAAAATTTCACCGCAATTATCTTATAATCCCAACAATTTTAAAATAGGTCTCGAATACGATTATACGATAGCCGAATGGGGTGATATTACGGCTAAAGATGGTGTTGTTCGCAATACTAAAAATGTATTAAACCATCGACTATTAGGCGTTATTGCATATTACTTTTAACAACAAAAGGTGCCTTTTGCTAAAAAAAGACACCTTTTGTTGAACTATTTTACAGATACTTTTTACAGCTATCTGTTTTTATATTGTTTTTCGTAGTACGATAAATAATCTCCTGAAGTTATATTGTTCATCCACTGTTCGTTGGCCAAATACCAATCTACTGTTTTTTCAAGCCCTTCTTCAAATTGCAGAGAAGGTTTCCATCCAAGCTCACGTTGAAGTTTCGATGAATCAATGGCATAACGCAAATCGTGTCCGGCTCTGTCGGTGACAAATGTGATTAGTTTTGCCGATTCTCCACTAGCTCTACCTAGTTTTTTGTCCATAATTTCGCACAACTTGTGTATTAAATCAATATTTGTCCACTCATTAATACCTCCAATATTATAAGTTTCGCCTAATTTTGCTTGATGATAAATTACATCAATAGCTCGTGCATGATCATTTACCCATAACCAATCGCGAATGTTTTCGCCTTTGCCGTAAATAGGAATAGGTTTGTTGTTTTTTATATTATTGATAGCTAGAGGTATTAGTTTCTCCGGAAATTGATTGGCCCCGTAATTATTAGAACAGTTTGAAATTACTACAGGTAAATTATAGGTGTGAAAATAAGCTCTTACCAACATATCCGAACTGGCTTTGGAAGAGGAGTAGGGACTGCGTGGGTCGTACGACGTGGTTTCGGTAAACATGCCTTCTTTGCCTAGTGAACCGTATACTTCGTCGGTAGAAATATGGTAAAACCGTTTGTCTTCAAAATTTCCGTTCCATTGATTTTTAGCTGCATTAAGCAAATTTACCGTACCAATAATATTGGTACGGATAAAAGCTAACGGGTCTGTAATAGAACGATCTACATGCGATTCGGCTGCTAAATGAACGATTCCGTCAAACTGTTGTTTTTCAAATAATTGATTAATAGCTGCTTCGTTGGTAATATCAATTTTTATAAAACTATAATTTGGTTTTTGAGCAACATCGGTCAAATTATCTAAATTACCGGCATAAGTAAGTGCATCTAAATTAACTATCTCATAATTAGGATATTTGTTAACAAATAAACGTACTACATGCGAGCCAATAAAACCGGCACCTCCGGTAATTAAAATCTTTTTCTTCATGGGTGTTATATATAAATTTAGGTGCAAAAATAACTAAAAATATAAGTAATAACACATGCTTCATAAAAAAAGCAAACGGTAAATTGTATAATAGTAAATAATCCTTATCTTTGCAGCCGCTTTTCGAGTAAAAGCACTAGTATTAATCATTTAAAAATACAATTAAACAATGGCAACTAAAATTAGATTGCAAAGACACGGACGCAAAAACTATGCTTACTATCATGTAGTGATAGCCGATAGTCGCGCTCCACGCGATGGTAAATTTATCGAAAGAATTGGAACTTACAATCCAAACACAAACCCTGCATCTATCGAAATCAATTTCGAAAAAGCATTAAAATGGGTTCAAACAGGTGCTCAACCAACAGATACAGTTAGAAATATCTTATCTGACGAAGGCGTTTACATGATGAAACACTTATTGGGTGGTGTAACTAAAGGTGCTTTTGACGAAGCTGAAGCTCAAAAACGCTTTGAAGCTTGGAAATCGTCAAAAACAACTGCAATTGAAACTACAAAAACTAAATTGACAGCTAAAGAAGAAGCAGCTAAGAAAAAAAGAGCTCAAGAAGAAGCTGACAAAAACAAAGAAAAAGCAGCAGCAATAGCAGCTAAAAAAGCGAAAGAATTAGAAGCTTCTTTAAAACAAGATGCTCCTGAGGTTGAAGCTGAAGCTGCTCCCGAAGAAGAAACTGTAACTGAAACTCCTGTTGCTACAGCCGAAGTAGCAGAAGTTGAAGATGCTCCTGTAGAAGAAAAAGCGGCTGAATAGTTTTTCCTATTTGCCTATAAAAGAAGCCCGAATTTTTCGGGCTTCTTTTATTTTGGTGCTTTTGAGTATAAGTACCAAGCGATGATCGAAAATATAATATTGGGTAACCAGGCAGCCAAAAGAGGAGACATACTGCCGTTTACTGAAAAAGAAGTACTGAGGGTGGAAAAAAGGATATATCCAAAACTCAACCCAATACCGATACCCAAGTGTAAACCGGTGCCACCTCTTACTTTACGCGAAGCTAAGGAAACACCTATCACGGTTAAAATAAACGCCGCAAAAGGCATTGAAAATCGTTTATAATATTCATCTTCAAAGGCTTTGATGTTACCAACTCCTCTTGCTCGCTGTCTTTCTAAATAATTGTATAGTTCGTTATTTTTCATTTGCGGACTATCAAAAGCCGTAATAAAAAAATCGGTTGGTTGAATAGCTATTGTTGAATCAATTACACTCCCTTTTTTAATTGTTTCTTTCATGCCCTTAAATTCACGAATCAAATAATTGTGTAATTTCCATTGATTTAAAGTATCCCAATGCATTTTTTCGGCGGTCATTCGGGCAACCAATTTCTTGCCTTCAAATTTTTCCATCGATATATTATAACCGGTATTTTTAGTGTTGTCAAAATTTTCGATGTATAGAATAATTCCGTCTTGAACTTCTAGTTGTACATTGGTTACATTTTCATTTCGGAATTTTTTAATGTATTGATTCTCAAAATCGAGCCTTGTTTTGTTTGCCGAAGGTATAATGTAGCCTGATAAAACAAAGGTGGAAATAGCAATTAAAGTTGCCGAAATAAAATAAGGTCTTAATAAACGATTATAACTTATACCGCTTGATTGAATGGCTATTATTTCGCTATTTCCGGCCATTTTGGAAGTAAAGAAAATTACTGCTATAAAAGTGAAAAGCGGACTGAACATATTTCCGAAATAAGGAATTAAGTTCAGATAGTAATCAAAAATTATGGCTTTAATAGGAGCATAGTTATCAAAAAACTTATCTACCTTTTCGGTAATGTCAATTATAATAGCAATACCTAATATAAGAGCGATAGACAAGAAAAAGGTGCCTAAAAATTTCTTAATGATGTATGTATCTAATTTTTTAAGCATAACTTTTTTATAATCTGGTATTTAATTGTTCAACTACTGTTTTTTTCCAAGAAGAAAAATCGCCGCTAATAATGTGCTTGCGTGCTTGTGTTGTTAATTGTAAATAAAAAGCTAAATTATGAATAGATGCAATTTGTAACCCTAATAATTCTTGGGTTGTAATTAAATGGCGCAAATACGCTTTAGAGTAGAGTTTATCTACAAAGGAAGTACCGTTTTCATCAATTGGAGAAAAGTCTGCTTTCCATTTTTCATTACGCATATTCATGGTTCCGTTCCATGTAAAAAGCATGCCATTACGTCCATTACGTGTGGGCATTACACAATCAAACATATCTACCCCACGTTCTATGGCTTCAAGAATATTTTCGGGAGTACCAACTCCCATTAAATAACGGGGTTTATCTGTTGGTAAAACTTCATTTACCACCTCAATCATTTCATACATTTTTTCGGCCGGTTCTCCAACAGCTAATCCGCCAATAGCATTACCTTCACAATTTTGCGATGCAATAAAGGCAGCCGATTCTCTACGTAACTGTGGATATGTACAACCCTGAACAATAGGAAAAAATGCTTGCGAATAACCGTATTTGGGTGTTGTATTATTAAAACGGTCGATTCCTCGCACCAACCAACGATGGGTAAGTTCCATTGATTTTTTGGCATAATTAAAGTCTGAATTTCCGGGAGGACATTCATCAAAAGCCATAATAATATCGGCGCCAATAGTACGCTGAATATCAACTACATTTTCGGGCGTAAATAACAACTTAGCCCCATCGATATGCGAACGAAAATGAGCCCCTTCTTCGGTTAGTTTACGTTGTTGCGATAGAGAAAAAACCTGAAAACCACCACTATCTGTTAATAAAGGTTTATCCCAAGCATTAAATTTATGTAAACCGCCCGCTTTTTCAATAATTTCTATACCGGGGCGTAAAAAAAGATGGTAGGTGTTACCCAAAATAATTTGAGCATTGATATCATCTTTCAGTTCAGTTTGATGTATAGCTTTTACAGTACCGGCTGTGCCAACAGGCATAAAAATAGGGGTTAGTATTTCTCCGTGATCGGTAGTTATTTTACCGGCACGAGCCGAGCTGTTGTGGTCGGTATGTTGAAGTTCAAATAGCATACATTATTTTACTGTTAAGGCAAAGGTATTATCTTCTTCCGAAAAACCCATCAAAGTTACTGTTTGTAGCGTATTTATCAAATCTTTATTGTAAGGAGCTATCACTCGGATGTAATTTTCTGTAAAGCCGTGCATACATTTGCCTTTTTTGGTCGATTCCCATAAAACATCTGCTTGTTTGCCAATTTGCGACAAGTAAAATTCTTTTATTTTTTTATCGGATACTGCATGTAAAATTTCACTACGTATTCTTTTATCTTGCAATGATACGGGTTGTTCTATTTCTAAGGCCTTAGTGCCGGCTCTTTCGGAATAGGAGAATACATGTAGTTGAGAGATATCCAAGCTCTCAATAAATTGGCGTGCATCTTCAAAGTAAGCGGCTTTTTCTCCTCTTGTACCTACAATAACATCTACACCAATAAAAGCGTGCGGAAGGATTGTTTTAATGGTTTGTATTTTTTGAGCAAACAACTCACGTGTATACCTCCGTTTCATTAGTTGTAACACTTCATTACTGCCCGATTGAAGTGGAATATGAAAATGTGGTGCAAAGTGCTTAGAATTAGCCACAAAGAGAATTATTTCATCTGTAAGTAAGTTGGGTTCAATACTGGAAATACGATAACGCACATTCGCTTCAATTTTATCTATTGCTTGTATCAGCTCAAAAAAACTCTCTCCGTTATTTTTACCAAAATCGCCGGTATTTACTCCGGTTAAAACAATTTCTTTAGCGCCCTCGTTAATAGCTTGTTTTGTTAGTTCTACTGTTTGAGCAATGGTACCGCTGCGACTTTTTCCTCGAGCATAAGGTATGGTACAATAGGTACAATAGTAATCGCATCCATCTTGCACTTTCAGAAAAAATCGGGTGCGATCGTCGCTAGAGCAAGAGGGATAAAAGTTTTCTACTGTGTTTATTTTAGTGTTGTAAATCTGCGTTGTTAATTTTTTTTCTAAGTGATTAATATACAATTCTATATTAAATTTATCATTGGCTCCTAATACCAAATCTACTCCGCGAATAGAGGCTATTTCGTTTGGTTTTAATTGGGCGTAGCAGCCTGTAACAATAACAAACGCAGTAGGATGAAGGCGTATAAATCGAGTAATGGCTTGACGACATTTTTTATCCGCCATATCAGTAACCGAACAGGTGTTGATAATACACAAATCAGCTTGTTCGCCGGGTTTTGCTTTTCTGAAACCGGCTTCGTGTAAGCTACGTACAATAGAAGAAGTTTCGGCAAAATTTAGTTTGCATCCCAAGGTATGATAGGCTATTTTTTTATCTTGAAATTGTGTGTGGTCAATCATGAATTATAAATTTCTTAATAAACTACCGTATTAAAGTAAACGTATTTTTTCACCTATTAATACAGGCACTACCGGACAAGTATTTTTCAATAAACAATAATCCAAGTCTTTTTTAAATCCGTTTTCTTCCAAATAGGAGTAATGCTTACATCCTTTTTTCAATAAAGCATGGATATCTTCATTGGGAATACATTCATACATGCTTTTATGTGCAAATGCTTCGTCTGTTAACTCTATATTAGGTTTTTTTGCACATAAAATTGAAATAATGTTTCCGGCACAGAGAGCATCGTCCAACGAATATTGGCCATCCGAACCGGCACAAACGATACATACATTTCGCTTGTTTTTTATAAAATTGCACAGAGCATCAACATTACAAAAAGCTCCAATAAGTATTTCTTGTGCATTGGTACATTTTTTTATAGCAGTTGTTCCGTTGGTAGTGGTTAAAACAACAATTTTAGTGTTAACCTGTTCTTTAGTGTATTCGAGAGGCGAATTGCCCAAATTGAAATGTTGAATTTTAAAACCCATACGTTCGCCACACAGCAAATAATCATCTTGGGTTTTTGACGCTTTTTTTAAATTATCTTTTTTTATTGAAGTGTCTAACAATAACGCCCAATTGTTGTGGTATGGGTTATTTTTATTAAGTAATTCTTCTTTTACGAGTTGAGTTTCAGGATTCCTTTTATGCGTTGCCGAAAATGCTTTTGTAACACTATTTACCGGTATTATTTCTCTAGCTCCATTAAACAAAGCTGTACATATTACGGAACTTGCCCGTAGTACATCAATTACTACTACTGTTTTATCAAACAAAAATTCGTTTTTTATTTGATTGACTGAATTTATTACTTCTATTTTCATTCAACTAATAGTTAATTATTTTGTCCAATCCAACAATCTGCGTTCTCCTTCAAGTGCTTTTATTTCCGATATTTCTTGCGAAACTTCAATAACACCTTTGTAAACACCTTGTTGGTCTCTAACGGCAAAATACTGAATTAAAATAAATTGTGTTTTCATTTTTATCCAAAACGAAGCTACCTCTTTTTTTCCTTCACGGAAATTTTCAACAATTTCTTCTACCACATGTACGCTTTCGGGCGGATGACAATTGCGAACATCCCTACCAATTATAGCATTTGTTCTGGGAAATATTCGATGTGGAGGGTTGGAATAGAACTTAACTGTGTTGTTTTCATCTACATAAGTAATATCTACCGGTAAATGGCTGAATAATAAAATGATTTGTTCGGCGGTTAAGTTGCCGGTCGATAAATCTATTTCTCCGTGTTGCATGGTTTTTTCTGTAGGTATTGTTGGTGTTGTTTTAACGGGATTGTAATAGGGGAAACCCATTTCTATACTTTCGCTGAATAATGCGTCTAATTGTTCGGTGGTAAAAGTTGTTTCGATATGTGGAAACAGGATACGTTCTTCACGATTAATAATGGCAAACATATTGAAATATATATCGCCCAGCACCTTGTTAAATTGTGTTTTATCAAAAGTTGGAGCCGAAAGCAAAACAATAATTTCTTTTAAATTACGCCGTATATCGTCGTGAAACGACCACATAACCTGCAAACAACGAAAATCCGGCCAACGCTTTTCAATTGCCGGAAACAAAATATTTTCTTTGATTATGTAATATTTTTCAAAACCTGCAATGTCGTTAAATTGGGCAATTAATTGGTTTTTTAACGTAGCGTTTTCAGGCGTTTTGTTTATTTGAACTAACTGTGGTCGAAGAGCTTTTAATCGCTCACTTAATAATAAGTTATTTTGTACACAACAATCAAGAAAAGTACCTTTTTGGGGCGAGGTGTAAGGCAATTTCATAAGTGGGTGTAAAGCAACATTTAAAAATTTGTTTATCCCTTCTTTGAGCAATTTTATAGGAATAGTAGCTTTAACCATCGTATCCACCAATTCAATCACATCGTGTGCCGTAATGGCATCAATTGCCTCTTGGTTTGCTTTAATGCATGCTAACGCATTTTGTTTATACATTATGGCCTCAAATACTAATTGCAGTTTTTGAATACGTAATGCTTTGTGTGCTGAGAACTCTGACATAGGAGATTGGTTAAAATAAAAAAAATGCTAACACGCAAAGGTAGCATTTTTATAGAAACTTTGCGTGTTAGCACACTACAACACAATTACTGGTTAATTTTTTTTCGTAAAACTGGTTTGAATTCTTTACGTTGATAGCTGCTTGTTGGTTTAGCTACTTGTTTTTGCTTGTTACGTGGGGAGCGTTGTTGCTTTTCTGCTTTCACAGGGTTATGGTCCATCAATGG
>JAFGVL010000105.1 GCA_016938015.1 Paludibacteraceae bacterium | reverse complement strand
AATTATGAGTAATATTGTTGCAATTGTTGGCAGGCCTAATGTAGGCAAATCAACCTTATTTAACCGCTTAACCAAAAGCCGTAGGGCTATTGTGGCTGAAGAGGCGGGGACCACGCGCGATCGTCAATACGGTAAATGCGATTGGGAAGGGCGTGAATTTTCTGTAATAGATACGGGCGGTTGGGTGGTAAACTCCGATGATGTGTTTGAAGCCGAAATTAAAAGACAAGTAGCTTTAGCTATTGAAGAGGCTGATGTTATCTTATTTGTTGTTGATTTACTTAACGGAGTTACTGATTATGACGAAGAAGTAGCTAACTTGCTTCGAAGGGGTAAAAAACCTGTTGTTCTTGTTACCAATAAGGCCGATACTTACGAATTTCAATACCAAGCAGCCGAGTTTTACTCACTAGGATTAGGAGAACCCTTTGTTATTTCAGCCTTAAATGGATTGGGTTCGGGCGATTTACTCGACGAACTAATCAAGCATTTTAAAGAAGATAGTGTCGAAGAGCTGGATGATGAATTGCCTCGCTTTGCAGTTGTGGGTCGTCCAAATGCCGGAAAATCATCCATCATTAATGCTTTTTTGGATGATGAACGATCTATCGTAACAGAAATTGCCGGTACAACGCGCGACTCTATCTATACTCGTTTTAACAAGTTTAGCTATGATTTTTACTTGGTAGATACAGCCGGTATTCGTAAAAAAGCAAAAGTGAACGAAGATTTGGAGTATTATTCTGTAATACGTTCTATTAGAGCCATCGAAAACTCGGATGTGTGCATTTTAATGCTCGATGCTACTAGAGGAATTGAAAGTCAGGATTTAAATATTTTTTCCATTGTTCAGAAAAACAAAAAAGGTTTGGTAGTTTGTGTAAACAAATGGGATTTGGTAGAAGAAAAGGAAGCCAAAGATATCAAGGGTTTTGAAAAATCTATTCGTGACCGATTGGCTCCGTTTACCGATTTTCCGATAATATTTACTTCGGCGGTTACCAAACAACGAATTTTTAAAGTAATTGAAACCGCCGTTCATGTTTTTGAGAATAAGAAACGTAAAGTGCCTACAGCTAAGTTAAATGAGTTTATGCTTCCTTTAATAGAGCGTTATCCGCCACCGGCTTTAAAAGGGAAGTACATTAAAATTAAATACGTAACACAATTACCCGGAACCCAAGTGCCTACCTTTGTGTTTTTTGCCAATTTACCACAATATGTTAAAGAGCCGTATCGTCGTTACCTCGAAAATAGAATTCGCGAGGAATATGATTTTGAAGGAACACCCATACAGTTGTTTATACGTCAGAAATAAGTTAGTTGAACAATTTCTATCCAAAATTGTATTATGAAAAGGATATGCAATAAAGCATATCCCTAAAATAGATGCTATGAATAATGTGAACCAATTATCCGTGCGTGAGAAAATGGAGCGGATGAATAGATATTACACTTTAACTGAGTTTTATAGTTTTCTTAAAAGGATTGCTCTTAAGGGGTTGTGGTTAACTTTATTCTTTGTAGGCAGTATTTTATTAATAGATAACTTTATAGTTGATATAGATCAACTCCTTACCCTTTTTGTAGAAAATAGTAATGCTATATTAGTTCTTATAGTGTTTTATATTTCTGAAACTTTTTTAGGGTTATTACCTCCGGAAGTGTTTATTGCTTGGACTTCTAAAATGAGTAGCCCATGGGTAATGCTTTTTATTATAGCAACCCTGTCGTATGGAGGAGGCATAACAGCGTATTTAATTGGTCGACGCTTAAGAAAAATACCTATTATACACGATAGAATTAAATTTCATATTGCCAAGCACTTAATAAATTTACGAAAATGGGGTGGTTTTTTGGTAGTAGTAGGAGCCATGTTGCCCATACCTCATTCTATAATCAGTATGTCGTCCGGATTTATTGATTTTAAGTTCAAACATTACTTGCTTTGGGCTTTATTCAGGTACTTACGGTTTTTTATTTTTGGGTTGGTTATATTTAGGATGTTGTAAGTTTATAATCAGTGAATAGCTTATAACTTTATAAGTAGTAGCTTAAAGCTTTATTTGAAGTATAAACAAAAAAGGCACTAACAGAGTGAAATCTGAAAGTGCCTTTTTTCGTGCCGATAAGCTGGCTTCAACCACTTACCTGCTTTTTTATTTTTCGGGGAACTTTTTTGTCTTGTTTTTTGTTTCATATTAAAACATCTGTTGAAATACTATTTAATAACATATTAAAACGCCCTATTTTAAGGCATATTTGTTGTTTTTCGACTTGATTGTTAAAAAAATAATCTCTATTTTTACTTCTTTAAATAAAATTAAACAACAACTAAAATACGATCAATTATGAAAAAGCAAATTTTACTCATACTAGGTTTAGCTTTTAATCTGTTTTCATATGCAGTATTAACAAAAACAGTGAATGTAAATACGCCAGGGGAGTTGGCTAATACATTGAACTCAACTGATCGTGCCAATGTAACAGATCTGGTAATCACAGGTACGATCGATGCCCGTGATTTTAAGTTTATGCGGGATAATTTGCCTCAACTAACAAAATTGGATTTAAAAATCAAAGCAATTGCATCTTATACCGGGCAGGATGGTCCGTATGATGATGTAAGTACCATTTATAACGCCAATACAATTCCTCAACGAGCTTTTTACAATGCAAAAACTTATTCGGGAAATACAACATTGACTTCTGTCTCCTTCTCAGAATCGTTAAATGGAAATTTTATTCCTGAACTAGTCATTGATGCAGAAGCTTTTTCTAATTGTACTGCATTAACAACCTTAACTGTTCCAAGCGCTGTGGTGTATACTTCTATTGGGGCATCCGCTTTTTCGGGATGTGTCAGTTTAGATTCTATTTCTGTACCTGAAACTGTAGCATCTATTGGGGCTGCAGCATTTGCAGGTTGTACAAATTTAAAGGCTATTACATTACCGGCTTCGATATCGTTTATTGGAAATTCCACTTTTTCCGATTGTATTAATTTGAAATCAGTTTTTATTCCATCTTCTGTTTCATTTATTGCCGAAGATGCTTTTGAAGGTTGTGCCGTAATAACCGAATTAACTACTCCATTTATTAAAAATCGTTCAAAGAACATATTCGAATCTGCCACTAAACTTAAAAAGATTACAATACCGGAAGGTGTTACGGAAATTGCCGATAGTGCTTTTTCAGGATGTAGTAGCTATTCATTAATTGTTTTGCCTCAATCCTTGGTTTCAATTGGTATGGATGCTTTTTCGGGATGCAATGCCCTAACTGAAATGAAAATTCCTGCTTCGGTTGCGGTTATTGGTAAGTTAGCATTCTCCGGTTGTACCGGAAATATCTCTGTTGATGACGCTAATAAGGATTTTTCTAGCAAACAAAGTGTGTTGTATAATAAGGCTCAAACAACCTTGATTCAATGTTCACTTTCAAAAACTGGTGATTACAGTATTCCTTCAACAGTAAATACAATAGAACCGTCTGCATTTGCCGGATGTAGTTTTATTTCATCAGTAAATATACCTGCATCTGTTACTACTATTGGTATGAAGGCATTTTATTATTACAGTGGCTTAATAGTTGTTGAACCAACTAATCCAAACTATTCGAGTATTGACGGAGTATTGTTTAATAAGGTACAAACAACCTTGATTCAATGTCCTATTTCTAAATCCGGTTCATATTTAATTCCATCAACAGTTACTACTGTTGGTAATTTTGCCTTTTCCGGATATAGCGCTTTGATGTCGGTTACCATCCCAACATCTGTAACGTCGATAGGTAGTAATGCTTTTTCTAATTGCAGTGGTTTGATGTCAATTTCTATCCCATCATCTGTTGTATCTATTGGTACTGCTGCTTTTTCGGGATGTAACAGTCTTACAACTTTGGATCTCCCTTCAAATGCTACATCTATAGGAAATAATGCCTTTGAGGGATGTAACAGTATTACCAGTATTAAAATTCCTCCAACCGTTACCTCAATAGGAAGTAATGCGTTTAGAGGATGTAGTAGTTTAACAACGATTGTAATACCTCCTTCTGTTACTTCTATTGGTCGTGATGCTTTTGCCGATTGTAAAGGGCTGACTTCTGTTGTAATTCCAAATTCAGTAGTTTCTATAGGGATGTCGGCATTTAAGGGATGTAGTAGTTTGGCTTCAATCTCAATCCCTACTTCTGTAATTTCCATTGGAGTATCTGCTTTTGAAGGATGCAGCAGTTTAACAACCTTTACTATACCAAATTCAATTACAGCCATTGGAACAGCTACTTTTGCCCATTGTACCGGATTAACTTCAATCAATATACCAACTTCGGTTACCTCCATTGGGGTGTCGGCTTTTGAAAGTTGTAGCGGATTAACCTCTATCAATATACCTTTATCAGTAACTATTATTGGACGTGAAGCATTTAAAGAGTGTATCAGCTTGGCTTCAGTGGTTTTATCATCAAATTTGACAACCATAGGTGTTTCTGCCTTTTCTGGTTGCCGAGGGTTAATGACTATTGCCATACCTGCTTCGGTAAATGAAATTGGTAGTAGAGTATTTTATGAATGTAGCGGTTTAATAAGTGTAGATACTCAAAATCAAAATTATTCAAGTAAAGAGGGCGTGTTGTTTAATAAAGATCAATCGGTATTGGTACAATGTCCGGTATCAAAATCGGGAGTATATGATATACCTACAACTGTAAAAACAATAGGGTTATCCGCTTTTCATGGATGTAAAGCGTTAACTACAGTAAAAATACCATTGTCGGTAAATAAAATTGAAGAAGGAGCTTTTTATTATTCTAATGCTCAGGTAGAAGTAGAAAAAGGAAACTCAAATTACTCGAGTGCAGAAGGAATTTTATTTGACGCAAATCAAACCACTTTAATTTCTTGTCCTGTTTCAAAAGCAGGTATTTATGGTATCCCGATTACAGTTACTACCCTTGAAACAGGAGCTTTTATTGGTTGTACTGCTCTTACATCCTTATCTATCCCTGCGTCAGTTCGAAAAATTGGCAGCAATGCATTTGCAGGTTGCCGAAATTTAATTTCTATGAATGTACATTCGGCTATTCCGGTTAATTTACGTTTTGTAAAAGAAGTATTTGACGGGATCAATAAAACAACCTGTATTCTATACGTACCTGTTGGCGCAAAACCTGCCTATAAAGGTACCAATCAATGGAAAGATTTTGTAAATGTGGTAGCTAATATTGCGGTATCTGCTCAGGCTACAGATGTGATAAATTAAAAACTTCACGATTATATAAAGAGGAAACTCATTTGAGTTTCCCCTTTTCATTATAAGTAATTTTAAGGTATCACATATTAGATTAATGATGAATTTGAGAGAAAATATTTGTCAAAATACGATTTATGTATATCTTTGCACCCTCAAAACAGTAATGGCGAGGTAGCTCAGCTGGTTAGAGCGCATGATTCATAATCATGAGGTCGGCGGTTCAAGCCCGCCTCTCGCTACTAAAAGAGCATCCCCAATAGGGATGCTCTTTTAGTTTTAATATCTTGTCTTTATTTATATTCCCGCTATCCGCTTAATTTCCTCAATCACTGCTATCGCAAAGCCATCAGCCTGTTCTTGTGTCGGAGCTTCGGAATAGATGCGGATAATAGGTTCTGTATTTGATTTTCGGAGGTGTACCCAACCTTGCGGAAAGTCAATTTTCACCCCGTCTATATCATTTATCTTGTATTGTTTGTACGAACCCTTTATAACTGCCAATATGCCATCCACATCGATTTGTGGCGTGAGTTCTATCTTATTTTTGGAGATAAAATAAGGTGGGTAGCTGGCTCGTAATTCGGAGCATTTTTTGCCTGATTTTGCTAAATGCGTTAAAAATAAGGCAATGCCTACTAGAGCATCTCTTCCGTAGTGGCTAGTAGGGTAGATTACACCACCGTTTCCTTCGCCACCAATCACGCAATTAGTTGTTTTCATCGCTGTTACTACATTTACTTCGCCTACGGCTGAGGCAGTATATGTACAACCATATTTTTCAGTTATATCGCGTAAGGCTCGGGTAGAACTTAAGTTTGAAGCGGTATTTCCCGGAGTGTGTTGCAATACATAGTCGGCAACTGCTACTAGCGTGTATTCTTCACCAAACATACTTCCGTCTTCGTTGATAATAGCAAGTCGGTCTACATCCGGATCTACAACAAAGCCAACATCGGTTTTTTTTGTTTTTATTAACGAAGAAATTTCTGTAAGATGTTCAGGTAGTGGTTCGGGGTTATGAGGAAAATGTCCGTTGGGTTCGCAGTACAACTTTTCTATTTGTTGTACGCCCAACGCTTCTAATAATGGAGGTAACGTAATGCCTCCTACCGAGTTTACACAATCTATGGCAACTTTGAAATTTGCTTTTTTGATAGCATCTACATCTACCAAATCGAGTTTAAGTACGCTATCAATATGTTGTTGGGTGTAGGTAAAATTTTCGCTGAGTTTGCCTAGCTGATCTACTTCAACAAAAGAGAACTCGCCACTTGCAGCAATACGAAGCACTTCTTCTCCATCGGTAGCAGTTAAAAATTCGCCTTTCTCGTTTAGTAGTTTAAGGGCATTCCATTGTTTGGGATTATGGCTGGCAGTAAGAATAAGTCCACCGCTTGCATTTTCCATGCATACAGCAATTTCGGTAGTAGGCGTACTGGCAAGTCCAATATTAACCACATCGAATCCCATACCAAGTAAAGTGCCTATAACCACATGGTTTACCATTTCGCCCGAAATACGTGCATCTCGTCCAACAACAATTTTCTTTTCTTTTCCTTTAACCGTTGCCGTGTTCCAAGTAGCATAAGCGGCAGTAAATTTAACTATATCGAGAGGGTTTAATCCTTCGTCGGCTTTTCCGCCAATTGTGCCGCGGATGCCTGAGATAGATTTAATAAGCGTCATTTGTTATTCTATTAATTTTATTTTAAGATCGTAGAAATAGGGGATTACTTTTTCTTCATCTTCGGTAGTTCCTAATTTTGAGGGAACAATGATTTTTGCTACCGAATTATGTCGTTTCATTATTGAAATAGCTTTTTGTATGCCTTTACTTGGGATTAAAGTTGTCGAACTTAAATTGAAAGTGATTTCTTCCGGGTAGGCAGATTCTGATGTGGTCCAATTTCTTCTAACGGTATCGGGTGGTGTTTGCAATGAAATTTTGTAATAACGAGCCATCACTTTTTGGCCTGTTTTAACTTCAGCTCCAATTTCGCCGGTGTCAACGATGTGAATATAAAAGCCATCGCTGGTTTTGTAATAGTCGTTTGCGCCCCAATTATTATTGGCCGGCAGCGTTTCTATTACATTGATATTATTTTGTTCAATGTAGTTCGAAATTAGTTCTTTTTCTGCATTTAATTGATCTTCATAGGTCTCGTCTGAAGAGCACGATGAGAATGATATGATGGTAGCAAAAAAAAGTAGATGAAATAATAAATGCTTCATTAGTGGGTATTTTTAATCGTAAATATTCTATAAATAATGCTCGCTCGCGGAGGTACGCTTTTTGTGTCGCCTAAAGCTCCATAAGCTAAGTTTGAGGGTACTATAAAAATGGCTTCGTCACCTTCTTTTAAGTAAGTAAGAGCAATGTTTAATCCTCTTTGTTTTTCTAGTTTTCCAACAACGAATTGTTTTTTTAGTTCTTTGGTAAAAGCATAACAAATTTTTCCTTGTAAGGTTTCTACTTGATAAGCTACTTCAACCAAGCTGTTCTTTTCTATTTTTTTACCGTTGCCTTGTTTTGTTATGCTCATCCAAATACCACTTTCGATAGCAGAGAACGAATAAGAAGAGCTATCGATATATGTTTTTATCTCGTTTTCTTCAACTTCTACCAATAATTGATTAAGACGTATTATCTCTGATGAAGAAGAATCGTTTTGGTTGAGCTTATTGTTGGGTATTTGAGGTTTTTTTTTAGTGCACGAAACCGATATAACTGATAAAAGAAACATAAAAGCAGTATATTTTACAACTGTTTTTAGGCAAGTTAAGTTCGGTGTGTGTTGGTTTAACCCCATCTATATTTGTTTATTAGCGAATATTGGCAATACTCATTATGTCTGCAAATACACCTGCAGCCGTAACACTGGCTCCTGCGCCATAGCCCTTAATAATCATTGGGTAATCGTTATAGCGTTCGGTAGTAATCATAATAATGTTGTTGCTTCCTTCTAAATCGTAGAAAGGATGGTGCATATCAACTTCTTGTAGCCCTACAGAGCAGTTGCCTTCTTCCATTTTGGCAACAAAACGATACTTTTTATTTTCTGCAGCTAAACGCTGACGTTTGTTTTCAAATTCAGCATCAAGTTCGCTGATAGTAGCAAAGAAATCTTCTACGCTCCCCGAAAAATAGTTATCCGGAACAAATAAGTTTTTCTTTACATCACTTTGCTCAATTCTATAGCCGGCTTCGCGAGTAAGAATAACCAGTTTGCGTATTACATCCGTTCCGCTTAAGTCAATTCTTGGGTCGGGTTCAGCATAACGAGCTTCTTTAGCCATTACAATAGCTTTACTTAATGGAATATCTTTGCTGATAGTATTAAATATAAAATTTAATGTGCCTGAAAGCACAGCTTCCATCTTTAAAATCTTATCGCCGGAATTGATTAAGTTGTTAATGGTATTTATAATTGGCAATCCGGCTCCTACATTGGTTTCAAAAAGATACTTAATGCCTTTTTTTCGTGCAATTTCTTTTAAAGAGGCATAGTTTTCGTAATCCGATGATGCTGCCACTTTATTAGCCGCCACAATCGAAACATTATTAGAAAGCAGATCTTTGTACAATCCGGCAACCTCATAACTGGCAGTACAATCTACAAAAACGGCATTATGAATGTTCATTTTAAGTATTTCGTTGCTTAAAAGAGCCGGACTTGTAGGTATTCCTTCTTTTTCGAGGGTGGTTTGATAATGCGCTAAATCAATGCCTTCGCTGTTAAAAATAGCTTTATTAATGTCGGCAATGCCTACTACTTTTATTTTAACGCCGTTTTGCGCCATAAGTTTAGGTTGTTGTTGTTTAATTTGTTCCAACAAACCTCCACCAACAGTTCCGGTTCCAGTTAAAAAGATATTGAGTTCTTGGTACTCGGATAAGAAAAATGATTCGTGTATGGCATTAAGTGCTTTTGTGAGTGATTTGGAATCGGTAACAAAAGAGATATTTGTTTCAGAACCACCCTGAGCAATGGCAATTACATTTATGCCACTTCGTCCTAAAGTGCCAAAGAGTTTACCCGAAATACCCGGAATGCGTTTCATATTATCGCCTACAATGGCAATGGTGGCGAGGTCTTTTTCTACTTTTATATCGTTAATTTCGCCCATTTCCAATTCTTGTGCAAATTCTTTGCTGATAGCATTTTTTGCTAAATCGGCTTCGGCATTTTTAACGCCTACAGAAATGGTGTTTTCAGATGAAGCTTGTGAAATAAAAAACACACTAATTCCATTATCGGCCAATGCGCTAAACAGTCGTTTGCTTACACCAATTACGCCCACCATACCCATACCTTGCATGGTAACAAGAGCTGTATCATTTATAGAAGAAATGCCTTTGATGGTACGTACGCTTTCTTCTTTTAGGCGCGAAATATAGGTGCCTTTAGCCTCCGGGTTAAAGGTGTTTTTTATTACAATAGGAATATTTTTATGATAAGCAGGAAATATGGTTGGCGGATAAATAACCTTTGCGCCGAAGTTACACAATTCCATTGCTTCCACGTAACTTAATTTTTCAATTACGTATGCCTTGGTAATTGTTTTTGGGTCGGCTGTCATAAAGCCATCCACATCCGTCCAAATTTCTAATATGGAAGCGTTGAGTGCAGCGGCAAGTATAGCGGCAGTATAATCGGAACCACCACGACCTAAGTTAGTTATGTTTCCTGTTTTTGTATCGGTAGCAATAAAACCACCACAAACGGTTACTTTAGATAGTTTGCTGAGAGTGCTTTTTACCAGTCTGTTGGTGTTGTCAAAATCGAGTATGTGTTTGCTAAATTCGGTTTTTGTTTTAATAAAATCGATGGAATTAGCAAAGTTGGCATTTGCAATAACATTCGAAAGTATTACAGAAGAAATGCGTTCGCCATAACTAACAATAACATCGCTTACGTGTGAGGATAAATCTTTTGTGTTGTACACGCTGTTAAAAATGTTCTGTAATTCATCTAATAGGCTTTTTACTGACTCTTTAACAGTGCTTAGTTTTTGTTGTGGAACAACCCCTTCAACCACTTCGTTGTGCCGATTTACTACTTCTTCAAAAGTAGTTATATAAGATAAATTTCCTTCAACGGCAAATTTTGAAATAGCGAGTAGCTTGTCTGTTATCCCACCTAAAGCCGATACTACAACTATTACTTCTTCGTTCTGACTCTCAACAATTTTTTTTACAGTTAGTATGCTGTTTACGGAACCTACGGATGTTCCGCCAAATTTCATTACTTTCATTTTTTGCTAATAATAGGTTTGTATTTTAAAAGTGTGTAAAGGTAGTATTTTTGCTTCTAAAATTGAATCTGCTTAAGGATAATTTAGAAAATAGTTGCAGGATTAGGTAAAAATAGCTTATTTTGCAACGCTTTATTAAAAATAAAGGGTCGGGTAGCTCAGCTGGATAGAGCAACAGCCTTCTAAGCTGTGGGTCATGGGTTCGAATCCCATCCTGATCACGTTTAATTAATAACCACTTATAGATTTTTCTGTAAGTGGTTATTTTGTTTTAGGATGAGTCATAACAAAAAAAGGACAACCGAAGTTGTCCTTTTTTTACCTTTTTTTGTAGAATTTTTTATTTTGCTACTGCTCCGGCTAGTTCAGCACCAGCTTTAAATTTAGCCACTTTTTTAGCAGGAATTTTGATAGCTTTTTTAGTAGCAGGATTGATACCTGTACGAGCTGCTCTTTTTGCAACAGAGAAAGAACCAAAACCAACTAAACTAACTTTATCACCTTTAGATAAAGCTTTAGTTACTGCACTAATGAAACCATCTAATGCTTTTTTAGAATCTGCCTTGCTAAGGCCGGCTTTTTCAGCCATCGCGTTAATTAAATCTGCCTTGTTCATAATAGCTTTTTTTATTTTAGTTTAACAACAAGAAAAAATCTTTATTTTTATTAAATTCTTTATGCAAAAATAAGGTATTGTAAATACTTTCCAAATAAATATGGACTTTTTTTTAATCTTTTTTAAAAAAAACCTATAAAAAATGTATATAATATGTCTCTTTTGTATATTTTGAATACTTTTGTAGGGTAAAACCACTTTATATATGTTTCAAAATAGAACTTCTTTTATAGGTAATTTGCCTCCTGTTACAAAAAATCTGCTCCTTATTAATATTCTTTTGTGGTTTGCTACATTTACCTTACAACAAAAAATTGATTTGTATGGTTATTTGGGTATGTTTAATTGGCAATCGGAGCTTTTTAAACCGGTGCAAATTATTACCTACTTATTTATGCACGGCGATTTTTGGCATTTGTTTTTTAATATGTTTGGTTTATTTATGTTTGGTAAAGTTATAGAAGGTGTGCTTGGTTCAAAGCGATTTATTATTTTTTACATGGTGTGTGGTATTGCTGCGGCTTTTGTACAACAATTGTCGTGGACTATAGAGCCTCCTCAAATAGCTGTTACAGTAGGAGCTTCGGGTGCTGTTTTTGGTTTGTTGGGAGCTTTCGTTTTTTTCTTTCCTAACGAACCCTTGTATTTTATGTTTCTCCCTGTTCCTATAAAGGCTAAAATCATGATTCCTATACTAGTGGTAGTGGAGCTCTTTTTTGGTGTTGCCAATTTTAGATTTGACAATATTGCTCATTACGCTCATTTAGGCGGTTTGCTTGCAGGTTTGCTTATCTTGCTTTATTGGCGTAATCATCCATTAGACCGTTTTAATCGCGTATAATAAACTATGAGTATTAAAGATGAATTGTATACTTCTTTTAAAAAAGGAGATACCCTTACCAAATTAATCTACCTTAATTTAGCTGTTTTTCTTCTTATTAACTTGTTACATATTATTACCAAGTTACTTTTGGTCGATGATAGTTTCTTGTTGCAATACATAGCTGTGCCTTCTAATCCCCTGTTGTTGCTTTATCGTCCGTGGACTATTATAACATACATGTTTCTTCACGAAGGGTTTATACATGTTCTTTTTAATGTATTAAACTTATATTGGTTTGGGCGTTTGTTTTTAATGTATTTTAATCAGAAGCAATTGGTTGGGGTGTATGTATTAGGTGGAGTTTTTGGTGCTTTAAGCTATGTGGCTGCATATAATGGGTTTCCGTATTTTCAACAGTTTGCTTCAAATAGTTTATTGTTAGGAGCTTCGGCAAGTGTTTTGGCTGTTATGATGGCTGTAACGGTAAGTAATCCAAATGTAGAAATACAGCTGTTCTTAATAGGTAGAGTTAAACTAAAATATATTGCTGCAGTTATATTTCTAATAAGTGTTTTTAGTGTATTAGGAAACAATGCCGGAGGGAATATAGCACACATAGGTGGAATTTTTGCAGGTTATTTATTTGCTGTGTTTATAAAAAAAGGGAAAGATTTAACAAGTGGTATAAATAAGGTCATTGATTTTTTTGTAGATTTGTTTGCTCGAAAAAAAACACTTAAAGTAAGGTATAAAAACAGTTCGGTAAGCGATGAAGACTGGAATTACAGGAAGAAAGCCGATATGGATATGATAAATACTATTTTAGAGAAAATAAAACAATCGGGTTACGATAGTTTATCGGCTGATGAGAAAAAGCAACTTTTTGAACAACGTGAAAAAAAATAAATGTGGGAAAATTTTTAACCATACTTAATCTAGTTGTAAATGGTCTTTTTATAGGCTTACTTTTGCTCTCAGGTTTATCTACGCAAGTTAATCCGGAACGATTTGTTTTCTTCTCTTTTTTAGGCTTATCATTTATTCCGCTCATTATAATCAATGTGCTCTTTGTAGCTTTTTGGATAGTTAAGCTTAGATGGTATTTTGTGTTTTCTCTTCTTGCGCTTATAATTACGTTCAGTAGTTTTAAAAACATTTTTCCCATTCATAATTCAAAAAACAGCCAGTTTGTACAAAACGACTCTACTCAGTTTACTCTTTTATCCTACAATGTAAAGTTATTTGATTTTTATAAAAAAAATAAGGGCCTGGATAACTACAATAAAACTGTAAATTACTTATTAGAGAAGGATGCCGATATTGTTTGCTTACAAGAATTTGGGTATTTTAATAAAAAAGGTTACTTAAATGCTGCCGATATTTTAACCGTAATGGCTAAAAAATACAAATACCGTCATATCGAATATTATATCAACTCCGACGAAACAAGTACCTATGGGGTTGCTACGTTTTCTAAATACCCTATAATTAAAAGGAAAACAGTTGATTACGAATCGAAATTTAATTTTACCATTTGTTCCGAAATTCAAATTAGAGATAAAGTAGTGCAGTTGTACAATTGCCATTTGGAATCTAATCAGCTAACGCTGGATGATAAAAAAATGATGTTTGAATTGGTAGACAGTACCAGTCAAGAAAAAATTGCACAAACTACCGGTTTGCTGTTCAGAAAATTTGGAAATGCCGCAAAATTAAGAGCCAAACAAGCCGATGCTATTTCGGCATCCATCCAAGAGGGTGATTCTACGGTTGTACTGTGTGGCGACTTTAATGATTCTCCGGTTTCGTACACGTATCGAAAAATTAAAGGAGATTTAGTCGATGCATTTTCTTCTACTTCTTCCGGTATGGGTATTACTTATACCGAGTTTCCTTTTTTATTTAGAATCGATTATATTTTTCATAGTCCAAATATAGCCTCCGGAAAGTTTGAAATTGAACGGGTAGAATTTTCCGATCATTATCCTATATCTTGTGTTATCGATTTAGGCGTTACAAATAAACAAATAAAATAATAGCTATGAAACCACTTGTTAGTATCATTATGGGAAGTACGTCCGATTTGCCGGTAATGGAAAAAGCAGCTAAGTTATTCGATGAATTTCATATTCCTTTCGAAATTAATGCACTTTCGGCACATCGAACACCTAAAGAAGTAGAAGCGTTTGCTACAAAAGCGCAAGCTCGGGGCATAAAAGTAATTATTGCGGCAGCAGGAATGGCAGCCCATTTGCCCGGTGTTATTGCATCTATGACCACAATTCCTGTAATTGGTGTTCCTATCAATGCTTCATTAGATGGGATGGATGCTTTATTAGCTATTGTGCAAATGCCTCCCGGAATACCTGTAGCTACGGTAGGAATTAATGCTTCGATGAATGCAGCCATTTTGGCTGTGCAAATACTTGCCATAGATGATAAGGAACTACAACAAAAGCTGGTAGATTACAAAGAATCGTTAAAACTAAAAATTGTACAAGCTAACGATGAGCTGAAAAACACAAGGTACAAGTACAAAACAAATTAGGAAAAACCTATGGCGTTGGTATTTTTAGGGTTGGGCAGTAACAAAGGCAACCGTTTAGCTTATTTATTAGGCGGTTTAGAAAATATTAAACGTGATATTGGTGCGATACAAACTCAATCGTCGGTGTATCAAACAGCAGCTTGGGGCTTTTTTTCAGAAACAGACTTTTATAATATGGTAGTTTCTGTTCTTACAGAGCTTTCTCCGGAAGATTTGCTTCGAACCTGTGAATTAATTGAAAAAAAAGCCGGTAGAGAAAAAAAAACTGTTAGAAAAGAATATCAGAACAGAACATTAGACCTAGATATTTTGTTTTATGATTCGATGCAGGTTGCTTCGCACAACTTAGTTATTCCGCATCCAAAAATAGAAGAACGAAAATTTGTTTTAGTTCCTCTTAATGAAATTGCTCCCGATTGGGAACACCCGGTTTTAAAGAAAAAAATAAAAGAATTATTATATACTTGCTCCGATACAATGGAGGTTACCAAAATACATTAAATAGAAAGTTGATTTATACTCTATGACAAAAGAAATAAAACCTGAATATATTTTTGAAACAAGTTGGGAAGTTTGCAATCAAGTTGGAGGCATTTATACCGTATTATCTACCAGAGCAAAAACATTACAAGAAGAGCATCCTGATAAAATTATATTTATTGGACCCGATTTTTGGCTACAGGAACCTTGTCCGTTTTTTACCGAAGATTTTTCGCTTCTAAAACCGTGGAAAGATTATACAAAGGAGTTGTATGATATATCCATACGTATAGGGCGATGGAATGTACCCGGCGAACCAATAGCTGTGTTAATAGATTTTTATCCTTACTTAAATCAAGAGTTTTGTCACGATATTTATGCTAAAGCATGGTGCGATTTTGGTGTTGATTCGCTTGCAGCTTATGGCGATTACGATGAAGCCGCTGTTTTTGGAACGCTGTCGGGTATGGTTATCCAAAGTTTTTATAATTTCAACCATTTAGATAAAAACACAAAAGTAATCGCTCATTTTAACGAGTGGATGAATGCTTTTGGGCTGTTTTATGTGAAGAAAAACCTTCCGAATGTTGCTACTGTTTTTACTACCCACGCAACATCTATAGGACGCTCTATTTGCGGAAATGAAAAGCCTTTGTATGCTTATTTATCTGCTTATCATGGCGATCAAATGGCGCGTGAACTGAATATGGTTGCCAAACATTCTGCCGAAAAAGCAGCGGCGCATCAAGCCGATTGTTTTACTACCGTAAGCGATGTTACCGCATTAGAATGCAAACAATTATTGGAAAAAGGCCCTGATGTAGTAACTCCAAACGGTTTTGAAAACGATTTTGTACCAAACGAGAAAGCTTTTAATAAAAAAAGAGATGAAGCTCGTAACTGCCTAAAAACTGTTTCTGAAGCTTTATTGGGTTATGAAATTAGTGATGATGTAATGTATGTAGGTACTTGTGGGCGTTATGAATTTAGAAACAAGGGGCTTGATGCCTTTGTTGAATCGCTGAAACGCTTATCGTCAATGAGTTTATTATCAAAAGAAGTTGTGGCGTTTATTATGGTTCCGGCCTTTATTAAAGGGCCTCGTAAAGACTTGCAAAAGAAACTTAACACTACCAATAACGATTTATTACATAAAAACTACATTACTCATGAGTTGGTTGACCCATGGAATGACCTAGTCATTTCGGCATTACATCGATTTCATCTTCACAATAGAAAAGAAGACAAAGTAAAAGTGATTTTTGTACCCAGTTATTTGAACGGTACTGATGGTATTTTTAATAAGTCGTACTACGAACTTTTAATTGGGTTTGATATAACGGTATTTCCTTCGTATTATGAACCATGGGGATATACCCCATTAGAAAGTGTTGCGTTTTCTATTCCAACCATAACTACTAACTTATCAGGTTTTGGACAATGGGTTAATAAAACAATTAAAAGTAAAGAAACCTATCTTGTTAATGGTGCTGTAGTGGTAAAAAGAACCGATGATAACTACCACGAAATGGTCGATTCAATAGCTCAATTATTAGTAGAATTTTCTATAAAAACAGATAGTCAAATAAAAATGATTCGTAAAGAAGCGTTTAATCTATCACAGCAAGCCTTGTGGGAGCATTTTATTGTTTATTACAAAGAAACTTATACCTTTGCGCTGTCAAAAAAAAAATAACGAGTACCAACCGATATAATTAAATAAAAAAGATACAATGAAAGTAGAATTTAGCAAAGCGAATCAACCTAATTGGAAAGAAATAACCGTTACGTCACGTGTGCCGGAGGGTTTAGAAAAATTGCAAGAAATATCCCGTAATCTTTGGTGGGTATGGACTGATGATGCTCAAGATTTATTCAACGATATAGATAAAACTATTTGGGAAGAATGCAATTTTAATCCCGTACTGTTTTTAGAAAAACTTAACTATGAAAAAATGGAGGAGATTGTTAAAGACGAATCCTTCATGAAAAAAATAGATCAGGTGTATGCCGATTTTAGAAAATATATTGATGTTTCACCCGACCCTAAAAAGCCTACCGTAGCTTATTTTAGTATGGAATACGGCTTAACACAAATTCTTAAGATTTATTCCGGAGGCTTGGGCGTTTTAGCCGGCGATTATTTAAAAGAAGCCAGCGATAGCAATATCGACATGGTGGCTGTAGGCTTTTTATACCGATACGGGTATTTTACCCAAACGCTCTCTATGGATGGTGATCAGTTAGCCATTTACGATCCTCATAATTTTAATCAACTGCCTATTCATCAAGTTAAAGATAATAACGGAATACAAGTTGTTATAGAAGTACCTTTCCCCGACAGAATTGTGTATGCTAATTTATGGCGTGTGGCTGTTGGTCGTATTTCACTCTATTTGTTAGATACTGATAATCCGCTTAATAGCGAATACGATCGTTCAATTACCTATCAATTGTATGGTGGAGATTGGGAAAACCGATTGAAACAAGAATACTTATTGGGAATAGGAGGTATGATTACCTTGAAACACCTGGGTATCGAAAAACAAGTTTACCATTGCAACGAAGGGCATGCTGCTTTAATTAATGCACAACGCTTGGCTGATTATGTACAGGAAAAAGGGCTTACTTTCCCACAAGCCTTAGAAGTGGTTAAAGGTTCGTCGCTATATACGGTGCATACTCCCGTGCCTGCCGGTCATGATAGTTTTGATGAAGGATTATTTCAAAAATACATGTATGCTTATCCTGATAAATTAGGCATTACATGGGATAATTTTATAGGTTTAGGAAGAGAAAATCCTGATAATAAAGGTGAAAAATTCAGCATGAGTACCTTTGCTTGTAATACTTGTCAAGAGGTAAACGGCGTAAGTTGGTTGCACGGAAAAGTGTCGCAAGAAATGTTTCAACCCATTTGGAAAGGTTATTTTCCCGAAGAGTCGCATGTAAACTTTGTAACTAATGGGGTGCATTTGCCTACATGGACCTCAAGTTCGTGGAAACGATTATATAACAAAGCCTTTGGTGAAGAATATATTTATGATCAATCAAATTTATCTTACTGGGAAAAAATTTACCAAGTAGACGACGACGATATTTGGCGTACCAGAGTAGAATTAAAAAAGAAATTGATTGATTATATTAAATCCCAATTTCAACAACAATGGATGAAAAACCAAGGAGATCCATCACGTATTGTTTCGGTGTTGGAGTCTATCAACCCTGATGCTTTGATAATTGGTTTTGGTCGCCGTTTTGCTACGTATAAACGTGCCCACTTGTTGTTTACCGATTTAAACCGATTGGATAAAATTGTAAATAACCCCAAGTATCCGGTTCAGTTTTTATATACAGGAAAAGCACATCCAGCTGATGGCGCCGGACAAGGGCTTATTAAACGTATTGTTGAGGTGTCACGTATGCCGCAGTTTTTAGGGAAAATTATTTTCCTCGAAAATTATGATATGCGTTTAGCAAAACGCTTAGTTTCTGGAGTTGATATTTGGTTAAATACACCAACTCGTCCTTTAGAAGCATCCGGAACATCGGGTGAAAAAGCTCAAATGAATGGCGTGCTAAATTTTTCGGTGTTAGACGGTTGGTGGCTCGAAGGTTATGTGAAAGGAGCCGGCTGGGCTTTAACAGAAAAACGCACCTTCGAAAATCAAGCTCATCAAGATCAGTTAGATGCTTCTACCATTTATTCTCTTTTAGAAAACGAAATTCTTCCGCTTTACTTTGCTAAAAACAGTAAAGGCTATTCTCCGGAGTGGATACAAACCATTAAAAATTCGATTGCTAAAATTACGCCTCGTTTTACTATGAAGCGTATGTTGGACGATTATATCGAAAAATTTTATACCAAACTTGCGGCTCGTGTTGAAACATTAAAAACAAATGATTTTGCAAAAGCAAAAGAAATAGCTGCTTGGAAACAAAAAGTGAGCGATTTGTGGGATTCGATTGAAGTAAAAACACTTTCTATTCCTGATAAAATGATTAGCGACCCACAAGTGGGCGTAGATTATAAAATCACTGCCGAAATAGATACAAAAGATGCTTCAGAAACGGGTATCGGTTTAGAACTGGTGGTAACTTATCAAGATGCCAAAAATAGTACGCGTATTTACGAAGTAGAAGAATTTGAATTGGAAAAGGTAAACGGATCGAACTTGTTCTTTAAAGTTGATTATCGTTTAAATACAGGCGGAGCTTATAAATTTGGTGTTCGTATGTTCCCAAAACATGCTGATTTACCATATCGTCAAAATTTCTGCTATGTAAGATGGATATAGTACTAGGATAAAAAGATTTTAAGATTAAAGGAAATATTAGTGATTAAGAGCCCAAATTAACTTTGGGCTCTTTTGTTTCAACAAATCCCGAAGGGATGATATTATAGATAAATAGAACCACTACCAATAAGAACCCCGAAGGGGTGACATCTATTATGTCACCCCTTCGGGGTTCTTGTGTTATTTGCAATTATAATCTCTATAATAATATCATCCCTTCGGGATTAATATCAATTTCCTAACAACTTCATAATCTCTTCCAATTTTGGAGAAAGGATAATTTCTGTTCTACGGTTTTTAGCTTTTCCTTCAGCAGTTTCGTTCGATGCTTTTGGCATAAATTCGCCACGACCGGCAGCAGTAATGCGTTTAGGTGTAACCTTGTAGTCGTTGGTTAAAATGCGAACGATAGAGGTTGCTCTTGCTGTGCTTAAATCCCAGTTGTCTTTTATTATTGGCGTACTAATAGGGTCAGTATCGGTATGTCCTTCCACCAAAATATCAATATCAGGGTTTTTGTTTAATACATCAGCTAATACTTCTAAGGCTTCTTTCCCTTTTGCTTCTACATCAAAACTACCCGATTTAAATAATAATTTGTTGGACATGGAAACATACACTTTTCCGTTTTTAATTTCTACCGATAATTCGTCCGATTTAAATCCTAGCAGCGCTTTACGAATTACCTCATTCAATGCCTTTGTAATGGAGTCTTGACGGGCTAATTTCTTTTGTAATTCAAACAATGATTTTTCTCGTTCGGCAAGTAAATCTTTTTGCTCTTCCAATAAGTCTTCTCTGTTTTTTAACTCCGTCGATTTTTGTTTCAAAGCTCTGCTGTATTGCTCTGCTTGCGAAACATTTTCGTTCATTAAATCATCGTATTTATTTTGCAGTTGGTTCAGGTCGGAAGTAAGCCCGTTGTTTTTGTCGGTTAGTTCTACAATGGTGTTGTTGCGTTCTCTAATTGTATTGTTGAGTTCAAATGTGTCTTTTTCCAGTTGTGTATTTATTATGCGTTCGTTTTTCAAATCTTGGCATAAAGTATCTCGTTCGTTGATTACTTTTTTAACTCGTTTAGTCCAAAAAAAGCTAGTGCTTTTTTTAGTTGGTTTTGCTTCACCACAAGTGTAAATAGGTTTGCAGGCACTAGCCAATAAAGAAAAAACTAACACGGCAATTGCTATAGAAATGTTTTTTGTCATACTGATTTGTTTAAATAATTAAAAATCAAGGTAAAATTAGCAATCCAAAAGAAACAAGAGCGATTTTTGGATTAAAACTTTTCAACAAAAAAAGAAACTCATCCGATGAATTAAACTCATCGGATGAAAAATAAACTATGTGTGAAAATTTGTAGTAGATTGTAAATTTTTTAAAGAAGAATTATTGTTTGATAATTTTCTCAGCGAAGGTAGTTCCATTTTTTGTGTCTATCAGCACTACATAGATCCCTTTATTGAGTCCGTTCATGTTGATACTTTGTGCTGCTTTGTTTCTTAACAGCGTTTTTCCGGTAATATCGCAGATAGAAATGTTGGTTACATCTGCGCCTTTAATTACCAGTACTTCATTTATTTGAAAGAGTTGTATATTATCGGCTACCGATGAATTAATTTTAGTGGTGGTTCCGATAGTTTGTGCCTCACTATATGCACTGTTTTGAAGAGGGTCGGCATTGGTTGCTTTCAACTGATAAGTATATGTTTTGTCGGGTGTTAAACCGGTAATTGTATATGTATTGGAGTTGCCACCGGTAACTGTAATTTCATTACAAATATTAGAAGAACCTCCTCCCGAAACATATACCTTTACATTTTTAAATGTAATAGGAATAAAGCCTGAAGATTGAGTTCTAAAAGTAATGATGTCACTTCCATTTAAAGCTGTATTTACGTAAAATCCGTTAATTTGTACTTTAAAGGTTTGGTAGGTACTTGTGAGGGTTGTTGGTCCTAAAAAAATTGGAGTTCCAGTTCCCCCGGTTTTAGCAAAATTGATAGTTAGATCAGAAGCAACAGTAAAACGAAGTCCGTTATTGGTAGCCGTACCATTATCATTAATACATACTGCCGATACATTGCCACTAGTAGGAGTGTATCCGGTCATATATTTAGCATCAAATTCAAGGATGGTATTCACATCAGTCAGATTTATGGCAGATGTTGAATAGCGAGCATTACCGGCAAGGGTAACAGCTCCGGTTTCCATAAAGGTTAGCATTCCGGTATTTTTGGTCCATGTTTCATCAAAAGTGATGGGTGTTGTATTATTTGTACCACTTGTAGCCGTTTGCGTGGCAAATGTTTCGTTGAATAAAATATTATCACCTCCGGTACTCGATGTACAGAGATTTATAATATATCCATTTGCATTGATTACAGGAGTCCAGTTTAGGGTAATAGAACTTGAAGTGGAACTTGCGCTTATTCCCGAAGGTTCAGCTAATGGTGTACTTATGTTGATAGTTCCGGTTAATACAGCAGCTGTTCCGCTTGCTTGCGTGGTTGTAACTGTATAATTAAATGTTCCGGTAACACTTGGCGTTCCTGAAATACTTACATTTTTACCTGGCATATTGGTAACGGCATTTACGCCTGTCGGTAAACCTGAAACTGTCACACCTGTTGCAGCTCCTCCCCAAGTATAAATAATAGATGTTATAGCTGCTCCCGCATTGATACTTTGTGTATTGCTTCCAGAAGTTAATAATAAAGCAGGTTCGCCGCTTAGTGAATATACATACGTATCCATTCGGTATTTTGCAAATGGAAATTCGTCGCTATCTGCAGCAAAATCTTTGGCTTGAGTGCCATCGTTGTAATAATCTACAGTACCGTTATCGCATATTAAATGGGTAAGGATATTGTTGCCAATTTGGTCGGCTAACATAGCTTCAGGATGACCTTCAACAATACCGTCGGAAGATGATTGAACCAAGTCGGTTAAGTTTAAAGGCAATAAAATTAAGCTTGATGAGGCTGTTGTAATAGGATTTGTACCCGGGTTAGCAGGGATAGTACCATCCCATAAATATACTTTAGGAGTACCGCCACCTTCAAAAAGCCCGGCCAGAATAAGGTATTTATTGCCTCCAACACGTTCAATGGAACGAATACCTAAACCATCAAAATCAAATAAAATAGGTTCGCCGATAGTAGGAGTTGTGCCAGAATTACCTACCACATTCATCATAGTTTCAAAATTGTTTATCGGAGCAATTACAGCATATAAGCGGTTGCTTGCGGTAGGGGCTGTACCTTTCAACGGTACACATGGGGCACGAAAACCGATAAAAGCTTTTTCTCCTTCGTTGCATACCGTTAAGCTTTCAATATTAAATCCATCAATACGTTTGGCAATCATGCCACTGGCAGCTGACGTAGTAAAGTTCCAACTATTTGCATCTCCCCAGCTTATTAAAGCAGTGCGCATTTTGGTAGAATATCCTTTTACGGTAAGTGTTGTAGAGGCTCCTGTGCCTGATATGTCGGTTGCAATTACACGGTCTCTATATGGTTTTAAGTTGCCGGATTTACTATTACCAAGAGATGCTATCCAATAAATTCTATTGGCCGAATTGTAAGAAACGCTACTTTTAGAAGCTCCTTCTAAGTCAAATTCTTCGCCAACAATACCTCCTGCTGAAGACGTAATATCTAAACTGTAAATAGATTGTCCGGATTCTTTACGGCTAAACAAGCGGAGTAAGTTTGTTTCATCATCCGCTACAAACATAAAATTGTCATCTACTACTGCCGCTGCTGATGCATCGGCAATGCCTGTAGGAAAAATGGTGTTTGATGCATAGGCCGATGCAGCCGATGCGGCATATTTTATTGTATAAGTTGGAGAGTTTGCACCATTTGTAGCAATAATTTTAATAGTTGCGTATCCAACTCCAATAGGTTTAATTTTGCACACATATTGATCGCCACTAATTAAAGTCATGCTTATATTGGCTACCGGCACTACCGCTGTATTATCACTGGTAATAGTAAATGAAGTAGGGTTATTAGTAGATGTAAAGTAAATGCCTTTAGCAAAGGCAGCGTTTGTTGGGTCGTTGATAGCCCCACTCACATAGGATGTTTGGGCACTGCCGGCTACGATGTTTAAGATGGGTTTTGTAGTTCCGTCATAACACGCTTGTATGGCATTAGCCGATAAGGTTGGAGTTGCGGCAAAATTCATTTGCAAGAAACTAAGCAATGAAAGGGCGCATAACAAAATTTTTTTCATCTGAATATTTTTTAATTAAGTTTATCTATTGGTTTATGCACGAATGTACTTGTTTTAAAACAACGAAGTTTTTACAAAAATGTGAAAAAAATAATGCATTTAGTTTAAATAATGCCACATTTTTTCAGCTGTGTGTTTGGCAGCTCCCGGTTTCCCAAGTTTTTCAATAACCTCATCATACCCTTTCAGTAAGTTTTCTCTGTAGGAAGGGTTTAAAAGGAGGGTTAATTCTTTGTGTAAATTTTCTGTCGTAAAATTAGCGGCAATTAGTTCTTTTACTAACATTTTGTTGTAAATAAGATTTACTAGGGAAACATATTTTACTTTCAACACTAACTGTTGTAAAATGTTCATTATAACACCAAGTTTCCAATGGTATACTACTACTTCGGGCACTTTAAATAAAGCAGTTTCGAGCGTGGCAGTTCCGGAATTAACTACCGCTGCATGTGCTTGTTGCAGTAAATCGTAGGTTTGCCCGTAAACTACTTGAATCTTATTGTTGCCAATAATATTGGCATAAAAATCGGGCGTAATGGCAGGAGCGCCTCCTATAACAAATTGATAGTCGGGGAATAAATCAATCATTTTTACCATTATCGGAAGGCAACCCTTAATTTCTTGTTTTCTGCTTCCTGCTAATAGCGCTATAATGGGTTTTGAATCTAATTTATTTCGTTCAACAAAAGAGCTGAAACTTTCGTCTTTATTAGTACGAAATGCCACAGAATCTACACTGGGGTTGCCTACATATTCTACTTCGAATTGGTGTTTTTTGTAAAACTCTGTTTCGAAAGGTAAAATGGTAAACATTTTATCGATGTATTTTTTTATCGACTTGATACGGTATTCTTTCCATGCCCATATTTTAGGAGAAATGTAGTAATAAACAGGCGTATGAGGAAGTTGTTTTTTAGCAAACTTAGCCATTCGTAAATTAAAACCGGGATAATCAATTAGAATCAGTACATCCGGTTCAAAGGTTTTTATGCTTTGCTTGCATTGTTGTAGGTTGTTCCATACAGTGCGAGCGTTGAGTAATACCATTATAATACCCATAAAAGCCATATCGCGGTAGTGCTTTACTATTTTACCGCCTTGGGCTTGCATTAAATCGCCTCCCATAAAACAAAATTCAGCGTGTGCATCCAATTGTTTTATTTCGTGCATCAAATTAGCTCCGTGTAAGTCGCCCGATGCTTCGCCGGCTATAAGATAATATTTCAAGTTATTATACGGTTAGTTTTATAAGAATTGTTCCATTTTACCGGGACTAAAACTTACATAATCCAAAAAGTTAAAATAATATAAGGTACTACGCCAACAAAAGCACCCATACTGGCGCGTTCTTTTTTGAGTATATTAAATACAAATAACAACACAAAACAAATAATAGTACTTGCTAAAAGGTCTTTTCCTAATAAGCCGGTTGCCGAAAATTTATACAAAGCTTCAAATAAAGGTTTTTCTGTAGTGTATTTAGTTTTAAAAATAATAACCAATATAATAAATGGAAGTATAAATGAAGGAATAAATCCCATCCAAAAGTTATCTCGTCCGTTGCCATCTGTTTCATTGTTCCAACTACTCTTGCTCATAATCTAATTTTTTTAAGTCGTTGATGTATTCATAAGCTGTCATGTCAACTTTTACCGGTACAATGGAAATATAGCCGTTTTCTAACGCCCATTCGTCGGTGTCGTCATTTAGTTTTTCGGCATTTATAAATTCGCCCGTAAGCCAATAATAATGCTTTCCGTAAGGGTCTTCGCGTTTAATAAACTCTTCCGACCAATATCCTTCCGATTGGCGGCAAATTTTTATGCCTTTAATAGTTTTTAAATCGGGTATGTTTACGTTTAAACAAATACCTTTTGGAAGTCCTTCTTGAACTATTTTTTTGGTTATTCTTTGAGCATAAATCATGGCGGTACTAAAATCTGCTCGAGGGTCAAAATTGCATAATGAGAAGCCTATTGAAGGTATTCCGTTAACACATCCTTCAATGGTAGCTCCTATTGTACCTGAATAAATTACGCTGATAGAAGAATTTGTGCCGTGATTAATACCGGCAACTACTATATCGGGTTTTCTCGGACAAAGTTGATTTAAGGCTAATTTCACGCAGTCTGATGGCGTGCCGTTGCAAATATATTGTACTAAACCCTCTTCTTCATGAATTTTTTTTACACGAAGAGGAGTCGTAACAGTTAAAGCACTCGATTGTGCTGAACGCGGGCTATCTGGAGCTACAACTATTACAGATCCCAAAGGGCGCATGCTTTCAATCAAAGACTGAATTCCCTTTGCAGTTATACCATCATCGTTGGATATTAAAATAAGAGGCATTGCTATGGGTTTAGGTAAAGAAAATTAAGTTTTTGTATTGCGTTTCGACTTTCCGTTTAGCTATTGGTTGTTTGTAATTTTACAAGAAATAACGTATCAAATATGGTTGGGAGAAAAAAATCACAACCAATGGTTTATTGTTTTATAGTTAGTTTAGTTCCAAAAATAAACAAGGCACTTACACTTAAAAAATAAAGTACATCTCTACTATCAATTACTCCTCTACTCATCGATTCATAATGAGCATTGATGCCTATGGATGATATAAAGGTAATGGTTTTTCCTGAAGAAAATAACGACCCGATTAAATCGAAACCGGAATAAATAAAAAAACACATAATAACGGCGGTAATAAACGATACTATTTGATTATTGCTAATCGACGAGCAAAAAACGCCAATGGCAACATATATAGCGGCTAAAAAAAACAACCCGATAAAAGAACCCCAAAAAGCTCCTGTATCAACATTACCAAAAGGTTCGGCCAAGTAATAAACACTGCCAAAATAGATAAGAGTAGGTAAAAGCGCAAGCAGAACCAGTACCACTGCAGCTAAGTATTTTCCAAGAACAATTTCTAATCCCGTTAATGGTTTTGTGTACAATAGTTCGATGGTGCCGTTGCGTTTTTCTTCGGCAAACATACGCATGGTTACTGCAGGAACTAAAAATAAAAACAACCACGGAGCTAATTCAAAAAGCCCGTCCAGTTGTGCATATCCTGATTCGGGTATGTTATATTGACCCGGAAATACCCATAAAAACAAACCTGTAAAAAGCAGGAAAATACCTATCACTATGTATCCTGTGGCAGAGCTGAAAAAGCTGCGCAATTCTTTTTTTAGTAAAACAATCATGGTTTAGCAAGTATTTTATATATTTGTGGTTCCTCAAAAACAGGAACAAAGATATATCTTTTTTCTTCATTTTTAATTGAAAATGTATTTGTTACTTTATGAAAAAATACCTCATTTTATTTATTGCATCTCTTATAAGCTTTAACTTAAGTGCTCAATGTTTAGGCGAAGACTGTTCTATTAAAGGTAGAAATCAAGCCAGAAAACAAAAGTCAGCTAAAATGACCGGCAAAAGATCGGGTAATGGTTCTTTATACTCAATAGGAGGAGGCAAAAAAACAAAACGTAAAAGAAGTGGTTCTTCTCAAGGTTTTGATCCCTTTGCTTCGTCGGGAGGAAAAAGTTCTAATGCCGGAGGCTTTGATCCCTTTGCCGACTATGATAAAAAAAATAAAAAAGGGAAAAAAGGTGGTGCCGGATATGACCCTTTTGCCTCAAACGATAAAAAAGGAAAATACAAAGGAAGAACTTCCGCTGGAGGTTATGATCCTTTTGATGAAAAAGGAAATAAAAAACGTGGCAAAGCCGGAGCAGGAGGATATGATCCCTTTGCCGATAATTCTAATTCACGAAATAAGAGTAAAAAATCCGGAGGTACATGGACTGCCAGCGATGGAAAACGTAAGCTAAAAGTAGATTACTCCAGTGCATATAACGATTGGGATGGTAGTTCGAAAAGAGGAACTAATAGAGGTCGTGGTCGTGCAAATGATTCGTGGGTTGCTGCAAATTCAGGTACTAGTGCCAAAGTTGGTAAAGGTGGAGGTATTTGGGCTGATAATTCAGGTGGCTCTTCCAGAGGCGGAAAAGGCAAAGCAAACGATAGCTGGTCAAGCGGTTCGGGTCGTGCAGGTGTTAAATCGGGTGGAGGCCTTTGGCTTGATGGAGGATCTCCTTCAAAAAACAAAGCCAATAAATACGAAAATGCCTCTAATAATTGGTCGAATGTAGATCTAGCATCGGTAACCGCAGCTCCTCGATACGAGCGGGTAGATAACACCCCAAAATCTTACAGCGATTACGAAAATGTAGGTTTAACCAGCGATTTAATATACGACAAACCACGTCAGTATAAATATAATTTAATAGCCGGAAAAATTTACCAACACGAAGCTGAACAAAAGAGCTATTTAACCGGTGCTTCTTTACGCCCTGTTTTAGGAGCTGAGTTTTGTGTAGAATGGCCTACTGTTGGCAGTAAAAACTGGCATCATTATTTTAATGTGCCTACTACCGGTTTAGGTTTTACTTACTTAAACTTGGGCAACGAGGCTTTACTCGGTTCGGCTTTTGCCATTTATCCATATGTAGATATTCCATTGTTAAGTACCGATCCGGTGGACTTTAACTTAACAGCAGGTTTTGGAGCTAGTTATGTTACCAAATGGAATAAACAATCGCTAACAAATAACGATAGTATACCTGTAGCAGAGATTACACCCATGTTTGGTTCTCCTATCAATGTATATATAAAAGGAGGTTTCAATTTAGTTATTCGTCCTTTTACTAATATTTCCAACCAACGTCAAGATGCTTTATCGCATTATTCATTCTCGCTGGGTGCGTACATGACTCACTTATCTAATGGTAATTTTGCATCTCCTAACAACGGCTTAAATATGTTTACCGCCGAATTAGGCATGAAATATTGTCCTAGTGTTTTAACCCCTGTGGTTAGAGCTTCGGGTGAACCATTACCTAAGTACTTTACCTTAGATATTATGGGATCTGCCTTTATGCGTGAAATGAATCGTTTTGATACTAAGCAATACTTGGTAGGAAATATTAACCTAGGTTTGTATTTTCAAGCGGCAAATATTTACCGTATAGGTTTGGGTGTTGATGGTTTTTACGACGATGCTTTTGCAGATACCCACACAGCTTACCCCAATGCCTATGCTAACTTTTTTACCACCCGTATGGATCCTGATAAGTTTGAACAACGCATTCGAGGAGGTGGCTGTTTATCCAACGAGTTTGTGTTAGGACGAGTAACTGCAGCAATTGATGGTGGGTATTATTTTTATGATAATATACAACCACAGTATAATTACGACTATCAATTTTTGAACAATACGTATTTCAGATTAGCAATGAAATACCGATTTACAAATGGTTTGTTTGGAGTTGTTGCGCTTAAAACTCATATGCTAACGGCAGAGTATATTACTTTCGGATTGGGTTATTCTATTCTATTGTAATTATTACCTAATAAAAACATAAAAAAACGATGAGTAAAAGTATAGTATTTGTGCTACTAGGCACCGTTTTATCAGCATTTATTTTTGCTACAGAGCCGGTATTAGTCACTATCAACGGGAAAGAAATTTCTAAATCTTCTTTCGAGTATTTGTACCGTAAAAATAATACAAATACAGGCATTGATAAAAAATCGAAAGAAGATTATCTCTCTATGTTTATTGATTTTAAACTGAAAGTGGCCGAGGCCGAAAGTTTAAAAATGGATACGGCACAAAGCTTTATTACCGAATTAGAAGGTTACCGTAGGCAATCGGCTATGGAATACCTAACCGATAAAGATTACAAAGAGAAATTAATGAAAGAGGCTTATGAGAGGATGAAAGAAGATGTTGAAATTGCTCATATCTTTGTAAAGTTTGATGATGATAATCAAAACGACACCTTAAATGCCTATAAAAAAGCACAAACCTTATACGACCGATTGAAAAAAGAAGATTTTGCTACTTTAGCTAAAGAGCAATCTGAAGACCCCGCTTCGAAAGAAAAAGGAGGATACTTAGGTTATATTTCTGCGTTAAAAACAATTTATTCGTTTGAAACTGCCGCTTATACAACTCCTATCGGACAGGTTTCTAAACCAATTCGTAGCATGTATGGATATCATCTAATTAAAGTGTTTGGCAAAAGACCCTCCAGAGGCAAATTGTTATTGGCACATATCTTAAAAACTACAAACGATACTCTTTCCGAAAAAAATATACAGGCTCAAAACGAAATTCAATACATTTATAGTCAGTTGAAGAATGGAGAAAATTTTGAGAAAATGGTCAAAGAGTTTTCGGAAGATACGTATAGTGCACAAAAAAACGGACAGTTGCCTTGGCTCGAAAGTGGTAATTTTATTAAAGAGTTCGAAGATGCCGCTTATCAGATAAAAGAAATGGGTGATTTTTCGTACCCTGTAAAAACACAATTTGGTTGGCATATAATTAAATTGTTGGATAAAAAACAGTTAGGCACATACGAGGAAGAAAAACCAACCATCGAAAAAAGTTTTGTAATGGGAGATAGGGCGCAGCTTGTTCAACAATCTTTTATCGCTAAATTGAAAAACGAATACCTTTATAAAGTAGATAAAAAAGCACTTAATCAATTACAAAAACTTGCAAAAAACACTTCTGATAGTTTGTTTTATGTACAAGCAGCCAGTCAACATAAAATGCTGTTTTCTTTTGCCGATAAAACTTATACTCAAAGTCAGCTGGCAGCTTTTATGAAACAAAGAAATTTACGTCCATCGGTTCTTCAACAAGCATTACAATACTATTCCGATGAAGAAATTAAAAATTACGAAAACAGCCGTTTAGAAATTAAATATCCTGAATTTGGACATTTAGTGCAAGAATATAAAGACGGCATATTATTATTTAATATTAGCAATGCTACGGTTTGGGAAAAGGCTTTGAAAGATACTGCCGGTTTATCCCAATTTTTTGAAGCTAACAAAGCCAATTACACATGGAGCTCGCCTAAATATAAGGGACGAATTATTTATTGCAACAACGCAAAAACCGAAAAGAAAGTAAAAAACATCCTTCGTACAGCATTCTCCGATTCAATTGATGTAGAATTAAATAAGCTGAATAAAGAAAAAACTGTGGTAAAATCTGAATTCGGCACCTTTGAAAAAGGAACAAAAAAGGAAGTAGATTATTTGGTTTTTAAAGAGGGTGTGTTAACTCCCGATGCCGATTTTCCTTTTGTTTTTGTGGATGGAAAATTAGTATCAAATCCTGAGAATTATACAGATATAAAAGGCAAAGTGGTACAAGACTATCAAAGCTATCTTGATAAAGAATGGATAAAACAATTGCGTAATAAATTCTCAGTAAAAATTAACGAGGAATTATTTAAAACAGTAAAAGATTGATGGTGCGTTACCCAATTTCAATAAAGAAAAGCACATTGTGTGTGGTATTAAGCTGTATCTTGTTTTTTTCTTGCCAAGAAAAAGAAAAAATGGATGCAACACGAGTTCCTTATTTAGAAGTAGGCGGCAGGTATTTGTATATGGAAGATATTGATGCGGTTATACCTGATATGGCTTCGCAAGAAGATAGTACCGCACTTGCTGACGATTTTGCACAACAATGGGCAACCAATGTGTTGCTGTACGAGCATGCCAGTAAAAATATTTCCGACCAAGAAAAAATTGATAAGCTGGTGGAAGATTACCGCAGATCGTTAATCATACATCAATACCAAGAAAACCTAATACGTGAGCGTTTAGCGGATGTGCTTTCAGATAAAAAATTAGAAGCTTTTTACAACAGTCATCAAGAAAAGTTTGTATTAAAAAATTCAATTATAAAAGGGGTATATATACAAGTGCCTCTAGGAGCTCCAAAGTTTTCAAAACTACAAGGTTGGATGCGTAATTATAAAGCAAAATCTATTGAAGAAGTTGAAAAATATGGTATTCAAAATGCGACCAGTTATCAGTATTTTGGTGATAGATGGGTGAAGTTTTTGGAAGTGACTAAAAATATGCCTATTCAATTGGAAAATGCCGACAGTTATTTAAGAGCAAATAGATACATCGAAGTAAAAGATACAGCTTATCATTATATTTTACGCATACTTGATGTTAAATTTGCGGGCGAAACGGAACCTTTTGAACTGGCAAAAGATAAAATTCACGTTTTATTAATGAATAAAGAAAAAACCGATTTTATTAAAAAATTAAACGATAAGTTATACCAAGAAGCTATTGATAAAGAAAAAATAATATTCTTTTCTCAAGAGTCGGAACCAAAATTACAGGAATAACAAAACAGGCTATTTTTAGATAGCGATTAGTGAAAAACTTTCATTAAAAAATAATAATTAGATGAAACTTGCCATAAGTAACCGTTTTATAAATGGGGTTGAATTTGGCGAGTTATAAATGACTTTTGAAAATCAAATAAAAACATGAAAAACAAGAAGCTTACACCATATACAATGTGGATTTTTTTAGTGCTAATGTTCGCACCAACTTTAGCAGTGGCACAACAAGATGTTATTGATGAAGTAATATGGGTTGTTGGCGACGATGCCATACTCCGTTCTGATGTTGAAAAGCAAATTATGCAGATGAAATATGAAAAAGTAGATATGGATGGAGATCCTTATTGCGTAGTTCCGGAGCAATTGGCTATTAGAAAATTATTTTTGCACCAAGCAAAATTAGATAGTATTGAGGCTAACGAGGGTGTAATTACTATGCAGGTTGAACAACGAGTAAACGAAATAATTGCACAAATAGGTTCCGAAGAAAAACTGTTAGAGTATTACGGAAAATCGTTGAAACAAATAAAAGAAGATTTAAGGGAGCAGGCTCGCGAACAAAGTTTAGTGCAACAGGTTCAACAAAAGCTTATTGGAGATCAAAAAATTTCGCCTTCGCAGGTTCGAAAAGCTTTTTCAAAAATCGATAGTTTAGATATTCCTATTATTCCCGCAAAAGTAGAAGTGCAAATTTTAACTCAAGAACCTAGAATTGCTTTATCTGAAGTAGAAGCAATCAAATTACGATTACGTGGGTTTAAAGAAAGAATTGAAACGGGCGATGCTACTTTTTCTATGCTGGCAATGCTTTACTCCGACGATGTAGAATCGGCTAAACAAGGAGGAGAACTTGGTTTTATGGGTAAAGGTCAGCTGGTAAAACCATTTGCCGATGAGGCTTTTAGCTTAACCGACCCTAAAAAAGTTTCGCGTATCATAGAAAGCGAATTTGGTTTCCATATTATTCAGCTTATTGCCAAAAGAGGTGATAAAGTAAATGTTCGTCATATTTTAATAAAACCAAAACCTCAATTAGAAGACCAAAACAAAGCGATAACAAGGCTTGATAGTATTATGTCTTTTGTTAGAGAAGGTAAAATTAAGTTTGAAGATGCAATCTTAAATTATTCCGACGATAAAAATACCCGTATGAGTGCCGGAATTATGGTAAACCCACAAGATGGTACCACTCAATTTGAATACCAACACTTACCTTCCGAAATCTCCAGATTAGCGTATGATATGGAAGTGGGCGATTTTTCTAAACCGTTTATCATGACCGACCAAACCGGTAAAAAAGTGTGTGCCGTTATTAAAGTAAAAGCAAAAATTGCCCAACACAAAGCTAATTTAGAAACCGATTATCAGCTTTTAAAGGTTTTTGTTCAAAACAGACAAAATGCCGAAACAATTAATAATTGGGTTAAAAACAAACAAAAGGAAACGTATATTAAAATTAATCCCGAATGGCAAAATTGTAAGTTCCAATACGAGGGATGGGTAAAAAAATAAACAAAGCAATTTTTACACCTACTAGTATCGTTACTTAAAACGAATTTGATAGTTTATGCTTCGCAAATACATAGCCCTTTTTATTGTTTTTATCCTTTCGGCTAATTTCACTCAGGGTGCTAAACCTACTACTATCGTTCTTGAGCGTTCAGAAACACTTTCTTTCGACAAGAAAATGAACGCTGATTGTCAGGTATTGCGCGGAAATGTAGTATTTCGTCATGATAATGCCTACATGTATTGCGACAGCGCTTATTTCTACGACCAAAATAATACCATTGATGCCTTTGGTAATATACGTATGCAACAAGGAGATACGCTTTTTGTGTATGGAGATTTTTTGCATTACAATGGCGATACTCGAATAGCTCATTTAAAAGGAAATGTGCGTATGATAAACCGTGAAACTACGCTCGAAACAGATAGTTTTGATTACGACAGAAACCAAAACAAAGGCTATTACTACACAGGAGGTAAAATTTACGATAAAAAAAATGTACTTACCTCTATTTGGGGTGAGTATTCTCCTAGTACAAAAATGTCGGTATTTAGAGAGCAAGTGCGTTTGGTTAACGATGAGTTTGGCTTGGGTTCAAATAATTTGAAATACAACACGCAATCTAAAATAGCTTATATTATAGGCCCTTCACTAATTTTGTACAAAGAAAAAACAACTATCTATTCCGAAGATGGCTGGTACGATACGCAACATGAAAAATCGCAATTATATAAAAATTCATACATCGAGCAAATAGATGGTAAAAAGTTGGTAGGCGATACTATTTTTTACCAAAAAAAAGAAGGAGAGGGGCAAGCTTGGGGGCATGTACAACTTATCGATACGGCACAACAAATTACTATCTACGGAAATTATGGGTATTACCGTGAGCTGGATCGCTTTGGTTTAGTGCGCGATTCTGCTTATGCAACTGAATATTCCGACAAAAACGACACACTTTTTTTACATGCCGATACCTTGCGTACTCAAGCCGATTCTGTGTATAATAGGTTAAAAGCGGTTAGTAATGTGCGTTTTTATCGCTCAAATTTACAAGGAAAATGTGATACGCTCATTTATTCTACCCGCGACTCGTTGTTGAGTATGTATGAAAGTCCTGTAATATGGTCCGATACCATGCAGCTTTCCGGCAATTTTATGCAAGTATTTAAATTGGCAAAAGATTCCAGTATGGTGTGGGTGCAAGGCAAAGCAATGGGTCTTATTCAGGAAGATAGTTTACGTTTTAGTCAACTCTCCGGTAAAAGTTTAAAAGCTTTTATAAAAGATAAAGTGCTGTATAAAATTCTTGTTGAAGGCAATGCTGAGTCTATTTATTATCCACGAGAGCAGGATGGTACTTTAATTGGCATGAACCGAACGGAAAGCAGTACACTGGTGGTACATGTAAGAAACAGAAAAATAGATAAAATAGTGCTTTCTCCCAGTTCTTCCGGCGTTTTATATCCCGAACTTCAAATACCCGACGATAAAAAACAGTTGGAAAATTTTCATTGGCAAGATACTATCCGTCCCAAAAACAAACACGATATTTTTACCCGTTACGCATTGCCCCAAAAAACAAAAAAAGGAAAGCGTGTAAAAAAGAAATAAACCTCCTGTAAATCTATAGCTCAGCTTTAAAAAGGGAGTAGTGTAATTTTTTTGTTGGCAAAATTATTCATAAAACATATTGCTAAATCAAAAAAAATCTTAATTTTGTTAGTCGAAAATCTAAAAACCGTACACACTATGAAATCGAAACTAACGCTAGTTATTTTTTTTACCCACCTATTTTGTATTTCATTGTTTGCTCAAACAGTGCTTACTCATGCAGCCAACGAATTGATGCATGGCGATGAAATAAAACTCAAACAACTTATCGATACTGTTTCTGCCGGAGCTGCCGGTCCTAATCAGGTATGGGATTTTTCTGCCGCAAAATTTCAAAATGATTTTGTAATTAATTTACAACAAGATGCATCAAAAGTGATACAAGAAAGAAAAGAGTACATAGCTAGTGACGAAAACGGAGAACGCATCTCTTATTTTAAAACTACCCCTACACAGCGATTGTATTATGGCTTTAGTACTGATAATGCAGTTATTAAATTTGAAGAGCCATTGGTAGAAATGAGTTATCCGTTTGCCTACGGTTCTGAAGTTAAAGGAGAAATGAAGGGTGAATATATAAAAGATTATTTTTCGGTTCCGATAAATGGTTCTTATGAGTTAAAAGCGGATGCTTGGGGTACTTTGATTTTACCGGGAGGTGTTAAACTGCGTAATGTATTACGTGTTACATCAACTCGTAAGTATACGCAAGAATTTAGTGGCTCTGATTATAATTTTACAGTACTACGATATGCTTTTTATGCTCCGGGAGAGCGTTATGCGGTAATGCAAATAAAAGATGTGGTATACGATTGTATTAATTGTGCTTGCGATGGAACAGAATATAACGCCTATTTTAATGCTTCTGTTACAGCAGATGCTAATCAGCAGTATGATAACAAAACCGGTTTTAAATACAAAGTTTACCCAAATCCGTTTGAAGATGTTTTAAAAATTGAGTATAGCGTACAATCGCCTGCAAAAATTGAAATGAGTTTGGTCGATTTAAGCGGAAGAAAAGTAAAAGAAATAATGGATAAAGAACATCTGCCCGGAACATATAGTGTTACTGAAAATATGTCTGCTTACAAAACGCCTAATTACGTGTTGCGTATGGTAGTAAATGATGTGCTTTATACAGAAAAATTGATAAAAAAAGAAAAATGTGGTAGAAAACAATAAATACTTTTCTGAAATTTTAAAATATGTAATGGGTATCTATATAGGTTTGCTGAAAAATAATTTTTCAGCAAACTTTTTTTATGTAAGGAGCTTAAAATTTTAAATAAAAATCGCCCGTTAATTTTTTGTATGCTTCAGTGTACTGATGCCTTTTATCAGTTTCTATGGTAAGGTCAGATTCTTTGCATAAGCCATCTTCTAATTTAAAGTTTAGTAAGATACGTTTTGCAGTACTATTTTCACGAGGGAAAACAGTTGTTTTTTTTCGGCAATAAAACCCCCATTCTTTTGCTTCTTCAATCAGTAATAAACCTTCTTTGTATGGCAAAATAAGGTTTAAGCTACCATGTTTTGAAAGTAACTTTTTGCTGCCTTCAAGTATTTCGGTAAGTTTCAGTTTATCGGTATGTCGGGCAATAGTTCTTTTCTCTAAAGGCGATTTTAAGGCGTTTTCAAAATAAGGTGGATTACTTATGATACAGTCGTAGCTGTTTTTTTCTGTAGTACAGAAATCTTGAAAAGAGCAATGAAAAATCGTTATTCTATTTTTCCACGCACTTTTTGCGATATTTTCTTTTGCTTGGTTCACAGCCGATTGGTCAATGTCGATGCCTACAATATGAGCTGAGCAGCGTTGAGCCAGCATTAAAGCAAGTAATCCGGTTCCGGTTCCTATATCTAAAATTCGTTGTGCATTTTCACAATCAGTCCATGCTCCTAGCAATACCCCATCGGTGCCTACTTTCATGGCACAATGTTCTTGATAAACGGTAAATTGTTTGAATTGAAACATGAAATTAATTAACGAATTAAGAAAATTAAACTAATTAAAGAATAGGAAAAGGAGTTTTGTATTTTACCTAGTTGTCTTTTTCATTCTTTTAATTTCTTTTATTTCTTTATTTATTAAAGTCACGCAACTTAATTTTTGTAAATACTTGTTTGGTATGTAGCGAGAAATCGGCTGCCATAATCCATCCATAGTAACCGGGATCTTTTTTTAATACCTCTGTAACTAACTGACCTTTGTATTTTCCGAAGTTGATTACTTCCTCGTTATTGTCGTTGTAAACAATTCTTCCTGCAAAATCTACATTTCTGTTAAATGAAGAAAAATCGGCAAGAAAAGCTACCTCATTTTTCAGATCGGTATATTTGTCGAGTTGCGATTGAAGTATTTCGTAGGTAGCTTTTGTATCGGCTTCGGCAGTATGAGCATTTTCCAAGTCTTTGTTACAATAAAATTTATAGGCAGCACTTAAGGTGCGTTGTTCTTTTTTATGAAATATGGTTTGAACATCTATAAATTTACGTTTGGTCATATCAATATCAATTTCTGCGCGAATAAATTCTTCTGCCAGTAGGGGCACATCAAATCGGTTCGAGTTATAGCCGGCTAAATCGGCTCCTTCAAAATCGCGTGCAATAAGCTTTGCTACTTCTTTAAATGCAGGAGCATTTTCTACATCTTTATCGTATATGCCGTGTATTTCTGATGACTGTATAGGAATTGGAATACTGGGGTTAATTCTCATTGTTTTGGATTCTTCCAGTCCATTTGGATGAATTTTTAAATAAGAAATTTCTACAATACGGTCATTTACAATGTCGGTACCGGTAGTTTCCAAATCGAAAAAGATGATGGGGTTTTTTAGGGCTAATTGCATGTGGTTAACAATTTATAGTTGAATATGAAAAATAAAAGTGAAGCTATTATTAACTTCACTTTTACATAGATAGTTTTTCGTTTTTTATTTTTTGCTGAGCCAAGTAGATGCCTAATCGTTTAATAGCATAGGCATAAGCAACATTAATAAATCTTCGTTTTCGTCGTTTTCAAAAGGAAGTATTAATCCTGCACGCGATGGGTCTGCCAATTCAAGCACCACATCACCCGAGTTGATATTATTTAAAATATCTATCAAAAAGGTAGATTTAAAGCCGATGCTCATAGGCTCACCGCTGTATTGACATGAAATATTTTCTTCTGCAGAAACCGAGAAATCAATATCTTGGGCAGTTATATGAATGGCATTTTCGGTAAGTTGAAGTTTAATTAAATTACTTGCTTGGTTAGAAAATATCGAAACGCGTTTTAAGGCATTCATAAATGCTAATCGGTCGATAATTAATTTATGCGGATTATTTTGAGGTATTACACCGTTATAGTTAGGGTAACGTCCTTCAACTTGTCTGCATATCATTTTGTAATTAGAAAGCGTAATCACAGTATTTTTTTCGTCAAACTGAACGCTAACTTCGCCACTTTCTTTAGGTAAAATATTTTTTAATAATGTAGCCGGCTTTTTTGCTAAAATAAAAGCTGCATCAGCAGATCCTTTATAGGCAGTTGTTTTAACGCGAACTAATTTGTGTGCGTCTGTGGCAACCATGGTTATTCCTTCTGTTGTAATGTCGAAATATATTCCATTCATTACCGGACGCAGTTCGTCGTCGGCAGTAGCAAAAATAGATTTTGTGATACCCGAATTGAGTGTGTCCGTGTCAATTTTCAGCTCGTTAGCTTCTTTACTTAGTTCGGGTAGCTTCGGATATTCGTCACCGTTTTGTCCGATAAAATTAAATATTCCTGTTTCATATTTAATAGATAAAGCCAAGTTATCGTTGTTTATATCAAACTCCAGTGGTTGTTCGGGTAGTTCACGCAGTGAGTCTAATAATATTTTGGCAGAAATGGCTACCAAACCTTGACCTTCACTTTTTTCTACTTCTAAAGAAGTTATCAGTGTAGTTTCTAAATCGGAGGTAGTAATAGTTAATACTTTCCCTTTTAAACTAAGTAAAAAACATTCTAAAATGGGGAGGGTACTTTTGCTGGCAATAACTCTGCTAATTGCTTGTAAATGACTTGATAGTTTTGTGCTTGATACAATGAATTTCATAGAATATATGTTTTTTAGAACTGTTAAATTAAACGACCAAAGGTAACTAAAAGTTTGTTATCTCCAAATAATTGCATCTTAGTGCGTGTAAACTTTTCTACGCATAGTGGTGTATATTAAAGCAAATAGTAATAGTAAAATAAGCGGCAAGGCAACATTGATTAATTGCCATTTCTTTTTCTCCGAAACGACAACTTTTTTATTCAAGGTGCGTATTTTAAATTCGCGAGAGCGTAGTTGTAACCAACCCTCATCGTCAGTTAAATAAAGTATTGAATTTAATATAAAGCTTCGGTTGCCGTATTCTCTTTGTGCATATCGGTCGAAGCCCATGGGTAAAAGTTGCAAATTTTCGCCATCTCCTTGCAGGTCATTTCTGATAATGTCTCCATCAGCCACTACAATCATTCTTGTAGGTTTGCTTTCTTTTTTTATTTCGCCGTTGCTTATAATCCCTTCGGGAACAAGTCGGTTGGTAAAAACGGAAGGGAAAACTCCTTCTAAAGCAGCAGCAATAGGTATGTATCCTGCATTAAAATAAGTTTTACTATCAATATCGTACATATTGTTTAGGTCTATTCTAGACGGTGTCATTTCTACATGAGTAGCATTGGATGTAACCAACAGAATTGTTTTTTTTACTTTAGAATTTTGACTTACGGTTAAGTCTAAAGCGCTTGCAAAATCAGCTTTTACTTCTGTTATATTGCGCGAAATGGTATGATTTGGAGAGGCAAGCAGCAAAGGAGAATAATACCAAGGCATGGGTTCAAATTTTGCTTCTTCATCGGGGCGGGCTACATTTATTGGCACTTGTGTGCATTGCATATCTTGCAATAAAACAGGAGCAATGCGTACGCCATATTTAAAAAGTTGGTCGTCGAGGTTAATGTTTAACGGTATTACAGGAGATATGCCTACGGTAGATAAACTATCCATTGCCAATCTGACACCATCCAGCAACCATAATACTTTTCCTCCATTCATAATATATTGATCGATGATGAATTTTTCTTGTTCCGAAAAAGCTGTTTCCGGTTTAGCAATGATAATAGCTTGATATTCTTTTAGAATAGACGGGTTGTTGTTTAACGCTCCTCTATCTACTTGAAAATATTTACTCAATGATACAGAGGCATCGTATACCATTTCGGGTGGAAGTTCGTTGTGTCCTTCTAAAAAAGCAATTTTTCGAGTGGTTTTTATTGCCTTAATACGTATAGCATCAGTTAATTCAAATTCTAAATTTTCGATGGAGTGGTTTAAGTTTTCAGTACCCGACAGTCGAGGGTTGTTTTTCAGTAAGTTTACAAAAGCAGTATCTTTGCCATAAGTAATTTCTGCCCACGGAAACACTACTTTTTGTATCGCTTTCCCTTCGTCATCTTTTTCGTAAATAGTAAATGCGCGCATTCCGCGGCGTTCCATCGTAATGTAGTTTTTATTTCTTGCTTCGGCAGAATTTGCCTCTGAGGGGTTTATAAACTCATAACTAAAGTCGGTGGAAGCATATACTTTAAATTCGTCCAACAGTTCGGCTGTCGATTTTTTTAAGCGTAAAAACCCGGGGTTTAAATCACCATCGAGGTATATTTTAATATGGGTTTTGTTATTTAAACCCGAAAGCATTTTTTTTGTATTGTCTGAAATGCTATATCGCTTTTCGGAAGTAAGATCTAATCTAAAAAAAAGAAAAGCTGAAATAGTATTGAGTAAAACAATGCCTATAATAACAATTAAAAATGTGCGTATGCTGTTATTTTTCATAAGTTGCTTTTAGGTATAAGTTGAAAGCATTTTTTTGAGTACGCAAAAATAGAAAAAAATATGCTATGTTAGTTATCAAACAATTAAAACTTATGCAACTCTTTTGACTTGAGTTTGAAAATTTCCGCAGCTAAATTCTTTATTCAAAAGTTATTAACAGAAAATGTTAATAACTTAGAGCGTGTATTCACTTCTTTTTCTTTCATACACAAGAATTTATTGATATTTTTGCTACCTTGATTAATACTCTAGTAATAAATGGGAAAAATTATAGCATTAGCAAACCAAAAAGGCGGTGTAGGAAAAACAACTACCACTATTAATTTGGCTGCCTCTTTAGCTACATTGAAACAAAAAGTTTTGATAGTAGATGCCGATCCACAAGCAAACGCTTCGTCGGGTTTGGGTATTGATGTAAAAGCTCACGGCTTAAGTATTTATCAATGTTTGTTAGATGGTATTGATGCAACAACAGCTATTTGTAGTACAGCAGTAAAAAATTTAGACATTATTCCATCGCACATAGATTTAGTTGGCGCCGAAATAGAAATGGTTAATATGGATGATAGGGATGTGGTGCTTCGCAAAGTACTTAGTCCGCTTAAAAATAGCTACGATTATATTTTAATTGATTGTTCCCCTTCATTAGGATTGATAACAGTGAATTCGTTGACTGCTGCCGATTCGGTTATTATTCCCGTTCAGTGTGAGTATTTTGCATTAGAAGGAATTAGCAAATTGCTAAACACCATTAAAATAATTAAAAGCAAGCTTAATCCGGAATTGGCCATAGAAGGTTTTTTACTTACTATGTTTGATTCTCGTTTGCGTTTAGCCAATCAGGTTTACCAAGAAGTAAAAAGACATTTTGAAGTAATGGTGTTTGATACGGTTATTCAACGAAACGTAAAGTTAAGCGAAGCTCCAAGTTATGGTCAGCCTGTACTTCTGTATGATCCTGAATCAAAAGGCACACTGAATCATTTGGAGTTGGCAAAGGAATTAATAAAGAAAAATAAATAACATAATTTACTTGTTGCTTTCGGTTTACCTAAAAGTAATGTTGGTAATTATAATTACAGTTAAGTACATTTGAAATAAAATTTATGGCAAAATCAGTACTTGGAAGAGGAATGGGCGCTTTGCTCGAAATGGAAGAGGTTTCTACTGCCGGCTCATCGGCTTTTGGTGAAATTGAAATTGAAAAAATACGTCCCAATTCGAACCAGCCACGCACCCATTTTGACGAAGAAAGTTTGAACGAACTAGCTGCTTCAATTAAATCGGTAGGTGTTATTCAGCCTATTACCGTGCGTAAGCAAAACGATGGTACTTATCAGATTATTGCCGGCGAACGTCGTTACAGAGCTTCAAAAAAAGCAGGTTTACAAAAGGTGCCGGCTTATATTAAAACTGCAGAAGATGACCAAGTGTTGCAGTTGGCACTTATCGAAAATATTCAGCGCGACGACTTAAATGCTATTGAAGAAGCCTTAGGGTATCAAAAATTAGTGGAAGAAAATAACCTTACACAAGATAAATTGAGTGAATTGGTAGGGAAAAAACGTGCTACTGTTGCCAACTATTTGCGTTTGCTTAAACTACCGGCCGAAATTCAATTGGGTATTACAGCCAAAAAAATTGATATGGGTCATGCGCGCGCTTTGATTAATATCGAAAACCCCATACAGCAGTTAGAAGTGTATAATGCTATTCTTGCCAACGATTTTACGGTTCGCAAAGTAGAGGAACTTGTTCGTTCTTTAAAAAATAAACAAGAAGTTGATTTAAAAGAACCGTTAGAGAAGAAAGGGCTCTTTCAAGAAAAATATCAAGCAATAAAAGCTTCTCTTTCAACTAGTTTGCAAACTCGTGTAGAATTGGTGTGTAGTGATAATGGTAAAGGAAAAATTATACTTCCATTTAATTCAGAAGAAGAATTGGATCAATTGATTCAAATTTTACATACAAAATAATAGCAATATAACTTGAATAAGCGTGTTCTTATATTGATGATGGCTTGCTTATTTGTTAGCATGCAAATTTGTTTTTCGCAGTCGGATTCTGTACTTGTTAGGAACACTGTAAATAAAAATAGTAGTGTGCCCGATACTATATCAAAGGGCAATCGGTTGGTAGTATTTAAACCGAATCCCAAAAAAGCATTATTCTATAGTATGCTAGTGCCCGGTTTAGGTCAAATATATAACCGCAAGTATTGGAAAGTGCCAATTGTGTATGCAGGTTATGCGGCGTTAATTTACGCTATTTCATGGAATGGTGCATATTACAACAGCTATAAAAAGGAGTATATTTCGATAGCCGATGATGATCCGTTAACGGAAGATTATGTGAATAGAATTCCAAGTGGTGAAGATGTGGCTGCATTTAAAGCAAACTCTTCTGATATGGCTTGGCTAGAGCAGGTTTTAAACCAAAAAAGGCAGAGTTACAGATACAATAGAGATTTATCAATTATAGGTATTGTGGCGTTTTATGGTTTAACCATTTTAGATGCCTATGTAGATGCCCAATTGTATGATTTTGATATTAGTCCCGATTTATCGTTACGTGTTGAACCATTTTTTAATAATAATTTTGATTTTAATAGCACAACGCTGGGTTTGCGTTGTCAACTAACTTTTTAGATTTATAATAATGAGTAAAAAAATAATCCTATCCTTTCTAATTATTGCCGTTTTTTCCCCTTTTATACTAGCACAAGATGAAGATTTTTCTGAACCATTAAGTTCTACAGAAACTTCCGAAATGCTCGAAAGTTCTTTTACCGTTCCTTGTTCTTTTAATTCTGTAATGGATAGTTTGATGTTTTCATACTATGCAAAGCATTCCAAAAAAGGAAAATGTAAAAAGAAAGGTTACGAGAATATTGAATATTCTGATAGTATTATAAAATTAAAATTAGAAAGTTTGCCCAACGAAATTGATATGCCGTATAATAACAAAGTAAAAACGGTTATAAATTTTTATGTAGACAGACGACGCGACCATGTAGAAAAGTTGCTTGGACTCAGTAAATACTATTTCCCCATCTTTGAAGATATATTGGCAGAAAACGATATGCCAATAGAGTTTAAGATTTTGCCGGTAATTGAATCGGCTTTAAACACAACTGTGGTTTCCAGAGCCGGCGCACGCGGATTGTGGCAATTTATGCCTTCAACGGGAAGGATGTACGGATTAACGGTAAATACTTTAGTAGATGAACGCTGTGATCCGGTAAAATCAACGTATGCTGCCGTACGCTATTTAAAAGATTTATACCGAATATACAATGATTGGCACATGGCAATTGCTGCTTACAATTGTGGTCCGGGTACTGTAAATAAAGCTATTCGTAGGTCGGGAGGCAAACGTGATTATTGGAGTATATACCGTTTTTTACCTGCCGAAACCCGCAGTTATGTGCCTATTTTTATCGCAGCAAATTATGTGATGCAGTATTACTCGGATCATAATCTTTGTCCGGCTGAAATAGATATGCCTATTTATACAGATACTATTGTGGTAAATGAACGTTTGTCATTCTATAAAGTATCACAAGTATTGGGTATTCCAATTGATGAATTACGAATACTAAACCCTCAATATAGAAAAGATATTATTCCCGGAAGCAAACTAAAAGAATATAACTTAAGACTTCCTACTCATTATGCGTCGAAGTTTATTGATTTGAAAGATTCTATTTTTGCACCTTCTTGTATCGACTCTTTAGCCATTATTCAAGAACCGGTAGACCCTCCGGTTGTACATAAGCCTAAACACAGAAAAGTTGTACATAAAGTAAGGCGAGGAGATACCCTTACAGGGATAGCCAGTAGATATGGTGTTAAAGTTTCCGATATTAAACGATGGAACGGATTAAGAGGAAGTAAAATTCAAATAGGTCAACGATTAACTATCAGGCGTAAATAGATGTCAAAGCTGTATTATTCGATATCGGAAGTAGCAACAATGCTGAATGTAAACCAGTCGTTGTTGCGTTTTTGGGAGAAAGAATTTGCACAGCAAATACAACCGCATAAAAATGTAAAGGGCACCCGTTTTTATACCGAACAAGATATTGAAACCTTGAAACAAATTTATTACTTGGTTCGTGTTCAAGGACTTACTCTTATAGGGGCAAAAAAAAAGATGAAAGAAAGTAAATCTTCGGTTGCAGTTCATCAAGAAATATTTACTCGTTTATCAAGTGTTAAAGAGGAACTGCTTGCCATCCGAAAAGGCTTAACTCTTCCAACTGATAATCCCGATTTATAATTGTACGTTCATGCAAAAAAAGAATAAGATAGTAAGCTTACTAACGGTAGTTTTTTTTCTTTTTCCACTACTTTGTATTCATTCTCAAGAAATAAAAGTTAAAAATGTGGTTTTTATGATTGGCGATGGTATGGGCTTGAGTCATATCTATGCTGCCATGACTAAAAACAATGGGAAGTTAAATATTGAACGATGTACATATAGCGGTTTCTCAAAAACATATTCAGCTAATAATTACACTACCGATTCCGGTGCCGGTGGCACAGCTTTAGCCTGTGGCGTAAAAACCAATAATGGGATGATTGGTTTATCGGCCGATTCATTGCCACAAAAATCTATCTTAGAAGTTGCCCATCAGCAAGGTTTATCTACGGGTGTTGTAGTTGCTTGTAATGTAACTTATGCTACTCCGGCATCATATTTAGCACATAGAGTTCATCGTAGCATGACATCGGCTATTGCTCAAGATATTGTTAATTCAGGTGTTGATGTGCTTATTGGTGGAGGAAAAAAAGATTTTGAGTCAATACATAATGGCAGTAGTTTAACCCGGCAATGTGTCGAAAAAGGATATCAAATGCTGTATACGATCAACGATGTGTTAGCGGTTGATACCGGTAAAATTGTTGCTTTACTTGCCGATAATCATCCCCCAAAAGCAGCAGAAAGACAAGATTTATTATACAATGGAACAAAAAAAGCGTTAGAGCTTTTGAGTAAAAACGACAAAGGATTTTTTTTACTTGTAGAAGCTTCTCAAATTGATTGGGCTTCGCACAAAAATAACTTTAACGATGTTATAGATGAAGTGTTAGACTTTGATAAAGTGATAGGTTTAGTGCTCGATTTTGCGGCTGCGCAGGGTGGTAATACCTTAGTAATTATTACTGCCGACCATGAAACGGGAGGATTGGTTTTATTGAATAAAGACTCTGAAACCGGAAAAATTAAAAAGAAATTTACAACCAAACACCATTCAGCTACTCCTGTACCTGTGTTTTCGTTTGGCGTAGGAGCCGAAAATTTTAGCGGTTTTATGGAGAATACTTCTTTTTTTGATAAGCTAATGAAGCTGTATCAATTTAAAGATTATTAAAAACGAGTTATTAAGTTAAAAATTATTATTAGTTGAACTAAATCTGATTACTTTTGTTTTAAAAGAGAAAAATGACTAAAAAAGGAGTTTTTTAGCCATTTTTCAAAGATAGATTGCCGTTACAGATTTTTACTTAACCGTTTCGGCTAGTTTTTTAGCAACAGTAAATTTAGCAACTTTTTTTGCCGGAATTTTAATCACAGCTTTTGTTGAAGGGATAATCCCATTTCTAGCAGCTCTTTTGGTAATTTTAAAAGTGCCAAAATCTGAAATTCTAACACTATCACCTTTAGCCAGCTGTTTAGTAATAATTTGAACAAAAGCTTCTATCGCTTTTTTTGAGTTACTTTTGTTTAAACCGGTTTTGCTACTAATTACATTGATTAAGTCTGTTTTGTTCATAGGCTTTTTTAATTTAAAAATTAATATTACTGAATAAAAAAAGAGATAAGTTTAATATACGTCCAAGCAGAAGTGCACATTATAAGTGCAATGAGCGACCAAGTAATAATACAGATAAGTGAAGGTTGATTTTTCTCACGTTCTTTTTTGTAAAATTCATTCATAAATAGAGTGTTTTTAAGTTAGTAAATAGTTAAGGTTGAATTGAAACGTCAAATATCTATAAAAAATATTTAAATGTAAAATATAATTTTGCTTTTTATTAAAAATTATAAAACAAATTATGAACAATTAATATACTTTAAGAAATACTTTTGTAAATGGAAATTTTTCTAATATAATGAATGACACTATGATTCACATCGGTAAAAAAATTGAGGAAGTTGTAAGGTTGAAAAGATTTCCAATAGTTGAGTTTGCGCGTAAAATAAATACTACTCGAAATAACGTGTACAATATTTTTTCAAGAGATTCTATTGACACAGAATTACTCCGAAAAATCAGTTTTATTTTAGAAGTTGACTTTTTTAAACTTTTGTCAGATAGTTATGAAACAGCTTATCCAACAGAAACTATTTTAAAAATTGCGCAAGAACATCCTGCTGTTTATTCTGTTTCGGGGGCAAAAACAGCCACCTCTCTAAACGAATTAATTGTATTGCTACAAAAAGAAAACGAACAGTTGAAAGAGCATTTGTCCGATAAAGAAAAGATTATCTCTTTGATGAAAAAAGGGGAGTTGTGCAAGTAGTTTTTAATCGTCAGAAAATTGCTCTAACATAATATGTCGGTAGGAATCAAATAAGCTCGATTTAGATACATAGCCTAAATAGACACCGTTTTCATCTACAACAGGTAAATTCCAGGCTTTGGTTTTATCAAATATTTTCATCACATTTTCCATCGAGTCGGTTCTTTTAATTATTGCAGGGGGCGATACCATTAAACGTCTTACTGTAAATCGTTGATACAGTTCTGTTCGAAACATGATGTTTCTTACTTCGTCAAGGTGAAGTATTCCTAAAAATACACCGTCGTTGTTTACTACCGGAAATATATTTCTGCTGGATGTTGCTATTTTTCGTATCAAATCTCCTAAATACATTTCGGGATTAACGGTTGTAAAATCGGTTTCAATTTCATCGTTGGTGTTCAAAAAGGTAAGTACTGCTTTATCTTTATGGTGTGTAATAAGTTCTCCTTTTTTTGCTAAACGCATGGAGTAAATGCTGTGAGGCTCAAATATTAAAATAGTTAGGTAAGCCACAGTAGAGGTTATCATTAAGGACATAAATAAACTATATCCTCCGGTTAGTTCGGCAATAAGAAAGATACCGGTAAGTGGTGCATGCATTAAAGCGGACATCACTCCGGCCATTCCTGCAAAGGCAAAATTTCGTTCGGGAATGCCCAAATTAAAATAGTTCAACCCTATTGCAACCATATATCCGGTAATGCAACCAATAAATAAACTTGGTGCAAAAATACCACCGGTTCCTCCGGCTCCGTTGGTAGCACTGGTAGCAACTACTTTAAATAAAACAGTTAATCCTAAGTAAACAAAAAGAATCCATGAGTGATGTTTGAATTGATAAAACACGCTCCCCTCCATTATTTTTTCAGGATTGCCATTTAGTAAAAGCTCTATCGTATCGTAACCCTCACCATATAAGGCAGGCAAAAAGAAAATTAAACTACTTAGAAGTAACCCTCCTATGGTTAGTTTAATAGTCGGGTTTTTTAATCTGCCAAAAAAATCTTCTAGGCGATTTATTACTCGTGTAAAATAAAGGGACACAATTCCGCAAACTATTCCTAATAATAATAAATAAGGTATTCTATCTAAAGAAAAAGAATCGAAAGTGCTTAAATGAAACAGTGCTTTATCTCCCATAAAAAAATAAGAGGTGGCAGTAGCCGTTACCGAAGCTATTAAAAGTGGAATAATGGACGTTAACGTAAGATCCATCATTAACACTTCTAATGTAAATACCACTCCGGCAATGGGTGCATTAAAAATTCCACCTATTGCTCCCGATGCACCACAACCCACCATCATCATGAGCGTTTTTTGGTCCATTTTAAAAAAACGAGCAAGGTTAGACCCAATAGCTGAGCCGGTTAATACAATTGGAGCTTCGGCTCCAACCGACCCTCCAAATCCTATGGTTAATGTGCTCGCAAACATAGACGACCACATATTATGAGGCTTTATTCGTGCTTTACGTTGCGATATGGCATATAAAATTTTTGTTACTCCATGGCTTATGTCGTCTTTTACTACTAAACGCACATACAAACCAGCCAAAAATATACCCAAAACAGGAGCTATTAAATAAAAAAAATGTAATCCACTTATGTTTTGGCTAACTAGTTCTTTCATCAAGAGTAGTGCATTTTTTAGAATAATAGCTGCGACAGCTGTAAAAATGCCTACTAAAAAACTTAGTATGAGAATGAAGTGTCTTTGCTTGATGTTTTTTTCGCGCCAAAGTATTACCTGTTCGTACAGCAATAAAACATGCGGATTGTTAACTAGTAAAGAAGGGCTTTTCTTTATCAAAGAAAAATTATTCTTAATAAAAGACAAGGTTTTTCTTATATAAAAAAGTATGGAATCATTTTGTCTCACGTTAAATTCCTTTGCCTGTTAACATAATTTTTATGGTGTATATAATTATTTTGAAGTCAACAAAAAGCGACATATTTTCAATGTAAAGAATATCAAAGTCTAAGCGTTCCAACATTTTTTCAATGGAGTCGGCATACCCAAATTTTACCATTCCCCAAGAGGTAATTCCGGGTTTTATTTTGTATAATAAACTGTAATGAGGGGCTTTTTCTTTGAGCTGATCGGCAAAATATTTTCTTTCAGGGCGAGGGCCGATTAGCGACATATCTCCTTTTAATACATTCCAAAATTGAGGAAATTCATCGATGCGGTATTTACGCATAATTTTTCCCCAAGGAGTAACTCTTTCGTCGTCGATAGATGTTAATAATGGGGTATCTTCTTCTGCATCGGTCCACATCGACCTGAATTTATACATTTTAAATGCTTTTCCGTGTAATCCAAGTCGTTCTTGGGCAAATATAATAGGTCCTTTAGAATCGAGTTTTATTCTTATTGCCGAAAAAATATAGATGGGTATTAGTGCAATAAGCATGATGATAGAAAAAATAATGTCGATTACTCGTTTTACATTTTGTTGCCAATAAGGCATGGAGCTTTCCGATACGCTAACAAGTGGAGTGGCATAAATAGTGCTTATTCTTACACTTCCTATTAATATTTCATACAGGTTTGGTAAAAATTTTATTTCTACTTTGTGTTTATACAACTTAGTTAAGATAGAAAATATATCGTCTTTTTTTGAATCGTCGATAGCAATTATCACTTCTTCAATTTGGTATTCTGATAAGACATAATCTAATGCTTCAAAATCGCCTAAAATACGTTCTTTACCCACTTTACATTCTTCACCAACAGATAAAAAGCCTACAATTCGATACCCCAACGATTGTTTCATGGAATTGAGCTCGTCGGATATTTTTCTTGCATTTGAACCACTTCCTATTACTAAGGTGTTAAAGCCCCATATTTTATTGTGTATGCGTGTAGTAGCCGATTGTGTAATAACGATTCGTGCAAGGTAGGTAATAAAAAACTGTAGCCCAAAGAGGGTTAATATCAATTCGAAGTAAACGGAGGTAGATTCTATTCTTTCGTTAATCAATAGGATAAAAAACAACACTATTGAACCAATTAGAGTAATTAAAAAGGTAATTAAAAATTCTTCTAAGCGTGATTTTCGAAAAGGCACGCTGTAGTATCCCGATAAATAATGCAAAAACACCCAACCCAAAGGATACAGAAACGTAATAACAAAAAAACTGCTATCGGCAGCCATATTTGTGTTGTCATATATATCCAGTTCTACTCTTACTAGATAAAAAAGTAGCCATACAAGCATCGCCGAAAAAAAATCAGCCAGCACATATTTTGTTGTTTGTATGCGTTTTTTCATCTGTATCATCAGGCACGAATAATTTTAATTACATTTCCCGAGTCAATTTTTATTATAGAAGAAGGTGCATTATCACAGATTTCTTCTTGCTTGTATTTTACTACATAATCTACTTTTGAAATAATTTCATCGCTAATATCACTAAAATTTAGTGGCGATTTCTCGCCACTTAGATTTGCCGATGTAGAAACTATTGGTTTTCTAAACCTTTCGCACAACGATTTGGAAAATAATTCGCGTGTAATACGTATGCCAATACTTTTATCTTCACCCACTAAGTTTGATGCTAAATTTTTTGCTTGCGGATAGATAATGGTTAATGGTTTTTCCGAGAGTTCAATTAAATCCCAAGCAATTTCGGGCATTTCAGAAACATAAGTTTGTATTTTGGCTGCAGAATCGAGTAAAACCAACATGGCTTTGGTGTCTATTCTTTTTTTGATTTCAAATATGCGTTGCACCGCTTTTTCATTGGTTGCGTCGCATCCTAATCCCCAAATAGTATCAGTTGGATAAAGGATAACTCCTCCTTGTTGAAGAATTGAAACGGCATTTTTTAAATCATCGGTCATACACTAGATAAATTTAGCTTGTAAATGTACATATTTTTGAGCTTTTGATGTTAAGTTTTTAACAAAAATACACATTCAACGGCGTTTGTTTATTCAAAATCTATGTTTTATAAATACATTTAATAGTTAAAAATATGTATTTTTTTGCTACCTTTACAAGCCTCAAAATAAATTAGAATGGTTTTTTTAATGCTTTGTTGATTAGTGTTTTGAGCTTTCTACAATCCTCGCTTTGAAAATAAAACAATATATAAAATGATAAACAAATGGAAAATCAATACCTTATCAAATAAACAAGAAGAACATAAAAATAAATTAGCTGAAGATTTAGGTATTAGCCCTATTCTTGCTCAGCTTCTTGTACAGAGGGGTATAACAACTTTCGATGATGCTAAGAATTTTTTTCGACCGCAATTAAGCCACTTACACAATCCTTTTTTAATGAAGGATATGGATAAGGCTGTAGAGCGATTAAACAAGGCACTGCAACAAAAAGAAAAAATTCTTGTATATGGCGATTACGATGTGGATGGCACCACAGCCGTTGCTCTAGTATTTAAATTCTTAAAACAGTTTTATTCGGATGTAGATTTTTATTTACCCGATCGTTATAACGAAGGGTATGGCATTTCTATTGCCGGAATTGATTATGCGGCAGCAAATAACTTTTCGTTGATTATTGCGCTCGATTGTGGCATAAAAGCAATAGAAAAAGTAAATTATGGGCTTGAAAATGGCGTTGAATTTATAATTTGCGACCACCATATGCCCGATAGTATTTTGCCTAAAGCTGCCGCCGTTCTTGATGCTAAACGATTGGATTGTGCCTATCCTTACAAACATCTATCGGGTTGTGGGGTAGGCTTTAAATTGATGCAAGCATTTGCCATGAGTAATGGTATTGATTTTTCTCAACTGATGCCTTTGTTAGATTTAGTAGCTGTTAGTATTGCTTCGGATATTGTACCAATGACCGGCGAAAATAGGGTGTTGGCGTATTTTGGCTTAAAACAGCTAAATTCTAACCCAAGCATGGGGCTTAAAACTATTGTTGATATTTCCGGTTTAGCCGAAAAAGAAATTACTATCAGCGACATTGTTTTTAAAATAGGCCCTCGTATTAATGCTTCCGGTAGAATTCAGCAAGCTAAAGAGGCAGTAGAATTATTGGTGTCTAACGATTTGGTGTTCGCAAAAAAGCGTTGCGAAGAAATAGACCAGCACAACCAAACCCGCAAAGACCTTGATAAATCTATTACCGATGAGGCTTTTTCTATGCTTGAAAATAACGAAAAGCTCAAAGAAAAATTGTCTATTGTAGTGTATAACCCCGATTGGCATAAAGGTGTAATAGGTATTGTGGCTTCTCGTCTTACCGAAATGTATTATCGGCCATCGGTAGTGCTTACTCAATCAGACGAGTTGGCAACCGGTTCGGCACGTTCGGTTCCGGGATTTGATATTTACAAAGCCATCGAATCTTGTCGTGATTTATTGGAGAATTTTGGCGGGCATATGTATGCCGCAGGTTTAGCCATGAAAAAAGAAAATGTAGCCGAATTTACCCGGCGGTTTGATGCGTTTGTTACTGCCAATATTTTGCCCGAACAAATGCATCCTCAAATTGAAATTGATGCGGTATTGCAATTCAAAGATATTACCCCTAAATTTTTCCGTGTATTAAAACAGTTCAATCCGTTTGGTCCGGAAAATATGAAACCTGTTTTTTGTTCCAAAAAAGTATTCGATTACGGTACCAGTCGGTTGGTGGGTAAAGAACAAGAGCATTTAAAACTGGAGTTGGTCGATTCCAGTTGCGAAAATGTAATGAATGGAATTGCTTTTAGAATGGTGGAGTTTAACGACCACTTAAAAGCATTAAATCCTCTTGATATTTGTTATACTTTGGAGGAAAATAATTTTAACGGAAACTCATCCATTCAACTGCTTATAAAAGATATAAAAATTGTAGAGGATGCAAATAAGGCTACTTAAGAAGTTATAAAAGAGCAGTTTCGAAGAATATAACTACTGCTTTGTAGTTAATAACATTCATAAAAGGAAATTCACAAGAGTTTCCTTTTTTGTTACTTTTGTACAAATATGAAACCCACAAACAATACATACGCCGATATTATTTTGCCACTTCCGTTGGCAAATACGTATACCTATGTCATTCCAGCGGAGTATGAGGGGAAACTTGTTGTGGGGATGCGTGTAACCGTACCCGTAAAAAAGAAAATCTACACAGGCATTGTTTACGCTATTCATGCATCTTGTTCTGTTGACTATGAGTTGAAAAGTATTCTTTCTGTGTTGGACGAACACCCGATAATTCGTGACCCGCAACTTAAATTTTGGGAATGGATTTCGCAGTATTATCAATCGTTTTTAGGAGATGTGTATAAAGCTGCTTTGCCTTCGGGCTTGAAGTTAGATAGTGAAACGCATGTTACCTTAAAAGCGGATTTTGAAGAAATGGACGTGGATTTTACGCCACAACAAGATAAAGCCATTGCTATTTTACTTCGCGAAAGGGAAGTTACTGTTAGTGAGTTGGCAAAATGGGTGGGAGTAAAGGAACCTTATTCGCTTGTTAAAGGCTTGTTTGATAAAGGGGTAATTGTGGTTTCAGAATCTCTTCGGGAGTTGTACAAACCAAAGAAAGAAGATTTTGTGAGATTAACTGAAACTGCACAAGATGAAGAACGATTAAAAACTATTTTTGATGAATTGAAAAAAGCCCAAAAACAACTTGATTTGTTGCTTGTTTTTCTTGACTTATCTCAGAATCTAGAAAAAGGCAAACAAGAGCTTTTAAAGAAAACCTTACTCGAAAAGTCGGGTGCAAGTTTAGCAATACTAAAAGTTTTGGTGGCTAAAAATGTGCTCGAAATTTATTCGAAAGAAAAAAGCAGGCTCGATTTATCTGACATTAAAACCCACGACCGTTATCCACTTAATAAATTTCAACAAAAAGCATACACCGAAATAAACGACCATTTTAAGCAAAAAAATGTAGTGCTTTTGCACGGTGTAACTTCAAGCGGTAAAACCGAAATTTATATACACCTGATAGAAGATGCTTTGAAATCGGGCAAACAAGTGTTGTATCTTTTACCCGAAATAGCCTTAACTTCGCAATTAACTAATCGTTTAAAACGGGTGTTTGGTAATAAGCTGGGTATTTATCATTCAAAATTTCCCGATGCCGAAAGGGTGGAGATATGGAATAATTTATTGCTAGATAAAGGCTATGAAATTATTCTGGGCGTACGCTCGTCGGTATTTTTACCGTTTAGAGATTTAGGTTTGGTTATTATTGACGAAGAGCACGAAAACACTTACAAACAATACGACCCCGCTCCACGCTACCATGCCCGCAATGCTGCCATTGTTCTTGCTGCCATGCATGGCGCAAAAGCCTTGTTAGGTACAGCTACTCCTTCTATAGAGAGTTACAACAATGCCCTTACCGGAAAATATGGGTTGGTGGAGCTTTTTGAACGTCATCAAGAAATTGCTTTGCCTAACATCATTGCTGTGGATACTAAAGAATTGCGCCGTAAAAAACAGATGAAGTCTTTTTTCTCACCTCTTTTACTGCAACATATTGAAAACGCATTGGCAGCAAATAAACAGGTTATTTTGTTTCAAAACAGGCGTGGGTATGCTCCGTATGTAGAATGTACGCAATGTGCCTATGTGCCTAAGTGTAAAAATTGCGATGTGAGTCTTACGCTGCACAAATCGTTCAATGCCTTGACCTGCCATTATTGTGGATATACCGAAAAGATTCCTGCCAAATGCCCGAGTTGTGGTAATGATAAGTTGGAATCCAAAGGATTTGGAACCGAGAAAATTGAAGATGAAATACAAACACTTTTTCCGGATGCACGCATTTCGCGCTTGGATTTAGATACCTCTCGCACTAAAACAGCCTACGAAAAAATTATTCAAGATTTTCAACACCATCAGGTGGATATTTTGGTGGGTACCCAAATGGTTTCTAAAGGACTGGATTTTGAACATGTGAGTTTGGTGGGTATTTTAAATGCCGATAATATGCTCAATTATCCTGATTTTAGAGCCCACGAACGAGCTTTTCAGTTGATGGCGCAAGTGAGTGGGCGTGCAGGCAGAAAAGGCAAACAGGGTACTGTTATTTTGCAAACTTCGGATGTTAACCATCCTATTATACAGCAAGTAATTGCCAATGATTACTTGTCGATGTACAAGCAACAAATGCAAGAGCGAGAAGATTTTAACTATCCGCCTTATTATAGATTGATTAATGTGCAGGTTAAGCACCGTGAGTTGAATACGGTAAACAAAGCTGCTCGAAAAATGGCGGATGAATTACGCGCTGTATTCGGTTTGCGTGTATTGGGACCCGATAATCCGCCTATTACACGTATTCAAAATCTATTTCTTAAACGCATCGTACTTAAAATAGAAGCCAATGCGCCTAACGATAAGGCCAAAGAATTGATTCAAGAAGTGTCGATGAAGATTATAGCCGACGAGCAATTTAAGTCGGTAACGATTCAGTTGGATGTAGATCCGATGTGAAAACATTTACGATTGGACGATTTACAATTTACCATTTTAATACAAAGAAAGGAATCGGAATTTTCTTAAATAGTAAATTGTAAATGATAAAATAGTACATCAAAGTATCCGTTTTATTACCCTTAACCGATGTGAGTAGTTGCCCGTTTGTTCGTTAATAATGCCTTGTGCATCGATGGATTCAATTTTTACTCTGCCCGACGCATGAATAATTTGGTTATTGTTAATTAAAATACCTACATGCGAAATGCGCCCTTCGGCATTTTCAAAAAAGGCTAAATCGCCCGAGCGGGCTTCGGGTAAGAAACTGATAAGCGAACCTTGCTCTACCTGTTGCGAAGCATCGCGTGGAAATTTTTTACCGCAAATACTCAATACTACTTGCACTAATCCCGAACAGTCGATGCCTAAAGGGCTTTTGCCTCCCCATAAGTACGGACTGTTTAAATACATAAATGCAACCGATAGCATATCGTTGCCCGAAAAGTTTTTTGTTAAGGGCATATTAACTTGGTTCGAAGAAATATGGTAGGTGTTGTTGCCCAGTTCAAAAGATTCTTTTTCGAGCAGGTAAAATGGCAGCAAACTGCCTCCACACAACACAATGTTTTCGTTTTTCGACTCAATAAAACAATTGGCAATTGGTTTGTTTACTACCGCTAAATCGTCTTCGTTTAAGAGGGTGGCAATTTTATCGGATAGGGGAGTTATCATTTTTACATCTACCCAACCTTTGTAGTTATCCATTAAATTTTGAACCAACATAAACGTATCGTTTTTTTCTAAAACGGCAACCGCTTCTCCAAATAAAAGCTGACTGCACATTTCGCTTTGCTCAGATGCTGTGGTTCGCATCGGAACCAAACTGTTTAAATTTATCCCAAACATAGAAAAATGGATTCGTTAATGGTTGATAAAAAAGGATTTGTGCAAAAATAACGAAACTTCACACTTTTTCAGTATTTTTGATGTGTTTTTAAAGCTAAAAAAAGTAACTACATTTGAAACTGATAGGATAGTGTTGTTTTTTGCATAAAATAATTTCTGAGAAAAGTTTTTTACACAACAACCAATTTGTGTAGAGTTATCAGCAATAGCGTTACAAACTTCAACCTTAATTAAAATTTATAGTTAGATGAAACTAAAAATTACACAAGAAAATATCCAAACCTTACTCAAGGTGGCTTTCTTTTTAGGGGCAATCACTTTAATTATTCAGCTTTTTCCAAGGCAAGATGCCTTTGAATATAAATTTTCGGTGGGTAAACCATGGTCGTACGATTTGGTTACTGCACCCTTCGATTTTCCTATTTACAAAGATAAAGAGGTGTATGTCAACGAACAGCAAAATATGTTGCAGTTTTTTACCCCTTTTTATAGATTTAATAATGAGGTGGCTAAAAAGAGCTTAACCGATTTTGAAAATAAAACTACCGTAGCCGAAAACGGCTCACAAACTATTCCTTTTTTGTACAAAGATTATATTGCAAATCAACTCAATTATATCTATTCAAAAGGGGTTATTAATTCGGAAGAGTTAAAAACAATACAACAAAACAAGCAAACTGAAATTAAAATTGTGGATGCGCGCAACTTCTCTCACAAAGTGCTTGTGAATGATTTGTTTACTGTAAAATCGGCCTACGAATATGTGTTGCGTACAAGACCCCCATGGATAGAAGAAAATGTGTTGAAATCGTTGAACGTAAACAACTACTTGTTCGAAAATTTGGTGTACGACAAACACCTTTCTCAACGGGGCGAAAACGAAATTCTGAAGTCCATATCACAAACTTCGGGAATGGTACAAGCCGGCGAACGTATTGTGGATAGGGGCGAAATTGTTACTAAAAAAACCCATGGGGTGCTTAATTCGCTCAATATTGAGTTGAAAAAACAAAAATCTACTGCACAGCAATACAACATCATGTTTTTAGGCGAAATAATTTTAATTGTGAGCTTAATGACCATGTTGTTTTTGTACCTGTATCTTTTCCGTAAGGTAATTTACGAGCGTAAAAGAGATGTTGTTTTTTTGTTGTTGATGATTTTATTGATGATGCTTCTATCGGTGCTTTCTTTAAAGGTGCCGGGTTTAAATATATACATTGTGCCTTTTGCAATGCTTCCCATTATCATTCGTACTTTTTTTGATAGTCGTACTGCTTTATTTATACATATTATTACCATTTTATTGGTGTCTTTAATTGTACCCAATCCTTACGAATTTGTGTTATTGCAAATGGCTGTAGGTATGACCGTTATATCCAGTTTAAAAGACTTAACGCAACGCTCGCAATTACTCCGTTCGGCTATTTTAGTATTTATAACCTATGTGGTTGTGTTTACGGGTAATAAATTACTTGTTGAGGGAGATATAAGTAATATAGATTGGACGTTTTATTTGTTTTTCGGTATCAATGCCTTGTTGCTTTTATTTGTTTATGGTTTGATTTATATTTTTGAAAAAACATTTGGCTTTTTATCTAATGTTACTTTAGTAGAGCTTTCGAATGTAAATAGTCCGTTGTTATTAAAACTATCCGAAATTGCTCCCGGCACCTTTCAACATTCATTGCAGTTGGCAAACTTGGTGACCGAAGCGGGTAAAAAAATTAATGCCAATACCCTGTTATTAAGGGTTGGTGCCTTGTATCATGATATTGGCAAACTTAAAAACCCTACTTTTTTTACCGAAAATCAGCTCTCGGGCATTAATCCATTGGCCGATTTGCAATACGAAACCGCTGCCCAGCATATTATTGAACATGTGCAACAGGGCGTTAAAATTGCCGAAAGAGAGGGTTTGCCTGATCGTATTATCGATTTTATTAAAACCCATCATGGAAAAAGCAGAACCCGGTATTTTTACAATTCATTTATAAATAAATACCCCGATTTGCCGGTCAACGAAAAAGCGTTTATGTACGATGGACCTTCTCCTAAATCTAAAGAACAAGCTCTTTTAATGATGGGCGATGCTGTTGAAGCTTCTTCTAAAAGTTTGAGCGAGTACTCCGACGAAACAATTAATTTATTGGTAGATACAATTATCAACAAACAAATAGCCGACGGATTACTAAAAGATGCAAAAATTACTTTTGTTGATGTAGAAACAGTGAAAGAAGTATTTAAAGAAAAACTCAAAACCATTTATCATACGCGAGTTGTTTACCCTGAGTTAAACAAAGAACCAGAGGAAGCATAAACGCTTATATAAAAACTAATAGCCATGAAAAAAAATGCTCTAATCCTGATTTTTTTAAGTGTTACCGGTTTGTTGTTTTCTCAACATGATTACAAAGAGGCTTTTGCTCCGGTAAATCCAGAGTACCTTAAATACAAAGCTTCCGGAGAAAAAGGATTAATCCCATCGTACTTTTCTATCTCATTCGATCAGTTAATTAAAAAGAGAGCGGCATTACAATTGCCCGAAAAATTCGATTTACGAGAAACAGGCTTGTTGTCGGCTCCTCGCGATCAAGGTATTGTAAATGCTTGTTGGACCTTTGCTACCTACGATGCCATTCAATCGGTTTGGGCTCGTATGGGTTTTGAAACTACGGCTTATTCGGTAGAAAATTTAGCCAACTGTCACGGCTATAATGTAACCAAAAATCAGGGAGGAAACTCCGCTATGGCAATGGCTTATTTTGCACGCTTTGCGGGTCCGGTGTACGAAACATCCGATCCGTTTATAAATAATACCTTGGGTACCTGCAACTCAAGCATAACCCATAATGATAAAGTAGCACTTGTTTCGCAAGCATTTTATGTGCCTAAAGAGGTACAAATCATTAAGCAAATGGTGTATCGCTATGGGGGTGTTGTTACAGGCATGTCGGCCGATCAGTTTCAAACACAATACTATAACCCCACTACGTTTTCGGTTTATATGAAACAAGCTCCTGCAGGAGTTATACTCGACCATGCGGTAACTATTGTAGGTTGGGACGATACTAAAGTAATTGCTAATCCTGTAGGCGATAACCCTACAAATACCGGTGCTTGGATACTCAAAAATACTGTAGGAACAGCAGAACATGAGGGTGGCTATTTTTATGCTTCGTACGAAGATGTGTATATAGGGTCACTTGCCACTGTTTATGCACAACGCATCGAAAAATCGGAGGTGGATACGGTTTTTTATTACGACAAATTGGGGCATGTATCTAATTATGGAAGTGGAGTTGTTGATAGTGCTTCGGTAATAGTGAAGTATCATTCGCCCAACGAAAAATTGATTACTGCCATAGGAACCTATACTTCTTCGGCAGCTGCTACAATTGATATCGAAGTGTATCAATTCAAAAACGAAGAGTCGCTAAGCGGGTTGTTGGGTAAAAAAACCGGATTATTATGCGAGTACCCCGGTTATCATACGTTTGATTTTCCTATCGCTGTTTCGGGCGATTTTTATGTAAGAATTAATTACAAAACTCCCGGTAATTATTATCCGATACCAATTGAAATAACGCCTCTCGATGGAGCAGTAGTCGATGTAAAACCCGAAGGATTTCAATGGGCAAAACTATATGAATCGGATAGTTTGAGGAGTATTGGTACCGCTGAACGTCAGTTTAATTTATGTGTAAATGTATATGCTCAAAATACACCCAAACAACCTTTATTTACTACCGATGAAGTTAAGTATTGTACTAACGATACGGTGATATTTAAAAACGCAAGCGTAGGTGCGTACAATTCTTATGAGTGGAATTTTGGTGTAGGGGCTACTCCACAAACTGCAACAACCACTTCTGTAACCGATAGCTTTAAAGTGGTATATGCAACGGCTGGTATCAAAAAAGTAGTTTTAAAAGCTACCGATGGCGCACTTACCGATTCTATTGTAAAAGGAAATGCCGTTGAAATTCTTAGTGGCGTTCCTTTGTACATTGTTAGTTCGGCAACTAACGATTCTATCTTAAAAAACAAACAGATCATTTTAACCGCAAGAGGAGCTAACAGTTATTTGTGGCAAGCATCGGCTTCTATACCCGATACTGCCACTAATGTTCTTAGTTTTAAAGTGGGCGAAGCTGACGAAGTGTTTAAAGTGTCTGGCTTTATTGGTGAGTGTGTTGCTACCGATTCTATAAAAATTTCGGTGTATGATAAGTGCGCGTTGTATGATGATATTGAAGATGCAAAATTGCTAACCGTTAATACTAACGAAGGGCCTTTTAGCAATGTGTGTGCTACCAGTGAGGCAAACGAACCATACCCAATGGCGGCAGATAGTTGTACTGCTCAAAACGCTTGGTGTCCGGATGAAGATAAGTTGTACAGTACGCTTTGGTTTAAATTTATTGCTCCGGCAACCGATTCTGTTAAAATTGTAACAACCGGCTTGGATAATAAAATAGCCCTTTACGATGCTATTGCCACCGGAACTTATGCTGATATTATAAGCGGAACGCTATCAAACTACACTATTTTAGCTGCTAACGACGATTCGAGCGATGTGGTCTATTCGGCTACAATCAAACCCCTCAAACTTACTTCGGGTAAAACGTATTGGTTGCAGGTGGACGGTTCGTATGGCGGACAAGAGGGCGAAATGTATATCGCTGTAATAGGATTTAATGCGGTGGGATTATCCGATGCAAAAGCAAACGTACCTGTAGTAATAAATCCTGTACAAAACGAGCTTTTAATAATACAAAATGCGCAAGCTGTAACAAGGGCCGAATTGATTGACTTAAGCGGTAAAACACTTATAATTCAAGAAAACAGAGGAAATGAAACGCTCCAAATAAAAGTAACTAAGCTAACCCCCGGTTATTATTTGATTAAAATGCAAACCGAAAAAGGTCTGATAACGGAAAAGGTGTTGATACAATAAGTTGTTTTTAAACCTTGGATGAGCGTAGTAAATAAACAAAAGGTTGGCCGAACTTGCGAGTGGTACGCTACGTGGAGCAAGGTATTAGCAGAAAAACCATAAGTGTTATGAAAAGAACCAAAATAATTTTATTCCTATTGATTTCGGCTATAATCTTTTCATCAACTATTTATTCGAAAGATATTAGTCTAATTATAAAGCATCAAGAAGAGGCTTTAAAGAATAAGATGAAATTAAAAATAGTTCAAGAAAAGTTTCTTGTTAAGAGCAATAAATTTGAAATAAAGGCATTTCCTGTGTTTAGTTTAAAGTTTAATTTTTTAATGAACAACAATGACGATATTTTAGATTTAGAGAAAGAACTTAACTTTTTTATTGTTTATAGTGATTCGGACATTTATTATGTAAATAATTACTTTTTTGATAAAAATGATGTAGAGGTAAAATATAAATTGAAGAAAGAGTCACTTTTCAAAGACGCAATTGCTAAGGCGGAAAATCAGTCGGATACTGTTTTCCTACTTTACTTTGTTGGGCGTCCTGTAGTGGGTTATATTGTGAAAGGACAGATGAAATTTGTTGATACAGAGCTTAAGTCTTATGAAACTTTACAGAATTTAATTGAATGCAGATTTGGAGATTTGGAGAATTTTCGTGAAGATTTAAGAAGAGGTGAGTTTGAGAATCAATATTTAGGAAAGGTTACAACATTTAACGACGCTAAACTTATATATCAAAATTACTGGGTTAATTACTATACTTATAATATTTTTAATCCATCTTCATTGGCCAATGCGTTAATTTTTGAAATTGAAGAATTTGTAAAAATAACAGATTATCAAAAGGTTGAGCTAAGAAAAGAATTAACTGATGTAATAGTTGAATTTAATTTAGGAAAAAAAGAGATTGGTAAACTCTCAATAATAGAATTGGTTGATTATCATGATACTTTTGATACAACAATAAAATATGTGTTGAGAAAAGTTTTACTAAATAATCAATATTGGATTTTTATCTCTAACGAAGAATTGTTTTGCAAGCTTAACAAAAAGGCAAAGGATATCATATATAGCCATTATAAAGAGGGACTTAAAATTAGTGGAGATTCTATAGAAGAAACCATTAGGAAAGAAATATTTAATAAATAGAAATCTCCTGTTCTTCGTAGCAAAGTAAAATAAGCAAAAGGTTTGCCAGTTCGGCGTTAGCCTCTGGCTACGTCGAATTTAGAAGTTAGGCTCCTGCCTAACATTTCAGGATGAAAACCAGAAAGTTAGCTATGTTGTAAAAGTATAGCTTATTGTAAAAAGTAGTTGGTAGAGCAAAGCTTAGGCTTTGCCGATAGCAGGAGCTATCGTTCTAAAGACGACGAAGGCGGAGCCATTCGCCGAACTTTCGAGCGGTACGCTACGTGGGATTAAATGGCTCCAAAATTGATTTCTTTAAACGGGATTCTAGATCCCTAGATAAACGTAGGTTATTACTAAGTTCGGCATGGCGATACGCTATGCCGAACTTGTTAATAGTTGAGGCTACAGCTAATTGCGTAGTGTTGAAATAAACTGTTGTCAAACATATTGCAGCAAACGCACGCTATCAGTATCTTTGCAGCTAGAAAATTTTAAATATACCAACTAACTCTTCAATGTATGAAAAAAACGTACTCCCTTTTTGCATTTTTAATCTTTGCTTTTGTAGTAAACGCTACGGATAAAACATGGAACTTTTCTGTTGATGGCACTGTAGTTCAAGATAACAGTGCAGATCCGCTTGCTAGCCCATATGTTTGGAACCAGCTCGAATTAGCCCCTAACTTTAGAGTTAGTGCTAGTGAAAAAATTGACCCACGACTCGAAATAGAAGGCGGTTACGGCACTTATGGGTATAGATTACGCTTAAATGGTTTTGCCACAGTGCCAACACCTCCAACCATTCCTACTTCCAATTACTTTGCGTTTAATGTAGATGGTAATGCTACCATCACATTATTTTCGGTTAATCAAGGAGGGAGCCCTATTGTTGTTCGGTTTGTTAATAGTTCAGGCTTGCAAATAGGAACATTAACCGGTACTGTATTATCTTCAGATGTAGATACTACTGAAATGTTGAGTTTTAATTATGTTGGTCCGGCCACAAAAATTACAGCCTATTCAACCTATGCCAGTACCGCTGTGTATATGGGTATTTATGCCATCGAGGTAAGGCCATATACACCACCTACCGGTATTCAAGAAAATCTTTCGGCGCTTGCACTTAAAAAAGTAGGCAATCAACTTATAAATAATGAGGGCGAGTTAATAGAAATTTATACGGTTATGGGAGCTAAAGTGCTAGCCTCTGCTCAAACTAGTATCGATATTTCAAATTTGGCTCCCGGGGTTTATATTGCAAAAACGGCTACTGGCAGCATGAAGTTTGTAAAATAAAATAAAGAGTTTCACGCAAAGAACGCAAAGATATAATGCAAAGAGCGCAGAGAATCATTTTATCTCTGCGCTCTTTGCGTGTATTCTTTTCCTTTGCGTCTTTGCGAGAAAATTATTTTATAGCCTTAAGCAAACCTTCACAAGCATCTTCCAATAAATCGATTACCAAATTAAATCCTTCGGCTCCACCGTAATAGGGGTCGGGTACATGATCGAGCGTATGCCTGCTGCAATAATCGGTTATGCGTTTAATTTTCTGTTGTGCTTCCACAGTGGGAGCTTTGCGCATCAAATCGCTCAAGTTAGAATCATCCATGGCCAGTATCAAATCAAAGTTGTCAAAATCTTCCGTTTTTATGGGTCTGGAACGATGTGTTAAATCATACCCTCGTTGAAAAGCATGTTGTCGCATCCGAGCATCGGGTAGTTCGCCTTCGTGGTAGTTGTGGGTGCCTGCCGAGTCGATGTGAATTTTGTGAGTTAATCCAGCTTTTTGAATATAAGTTTTCATAATCCCTTCGGCCATAGGCGAGCGACAAATATTGCCCAAACAAACAAATAAAATGGATGTATTTTTCATGGATGTTAATTATATTGTAAGTTGTTACCCTGAAAAAAGCTGAACGCAAATGACGCAGAAAACACAAATTACCACAAATAAACAGTGTAAATAACTGCTATGAAAGTAATTATAATTTACCCGTAGTGCATTTGGAACTACTATTTAACCGGATATTTTTCCTTTTCTAATCCTTTTATAAGAACTTATTCAAAACAGATTCCTCGTTGCGCTCCAAATGACACTATCTCCTACCGGCTCTATAACTCAATACATTTATCTTCAAATAGGGGCTTATAAAATTTGTGCTCATTTGCGTAATTTGTGTAATTTGTGTTCTTTATATCTTTTCTTTCTATCCTGTAATTTTGCCACCAAAAATACAATAATTAGCACATATTCCATAAAAAGGGAAATTTTAACGAAAAAATAAATATAAATATGTTGCGTGTAAAAAAAGTTTGCCTATCTTTGCAGCCCAATTTGTAAAAATTGTATCACAAGTTTAAAGATTAAAAGATAAGTAAAAATGCCTACAATTCAACAATTAGTTAGAAAAGGAAGATCTGTTCAAACAGACAAAAGCAAATCTCCAGCATTGGACTCTTGTCCACAGAGAAGGGGCGTATGTGTGCGTGTTTACACTACCACTCCAAAAAAACCAAACTCTGCCATGCGTAAAGTTGCTCGTGTTCGTTTAACTAATCAAAAAGAAGTGAATGCATATATTCCGGGCGAAGGACACAATTTACAAGAACACTCTATTGTACTTGTACGTGGTGGTCGTGTAAAAGACCTTCCGGGTGTGCGTTATCACCTTGTGCGTGGTACCTTAGATACTGCCGGTGTTGCCGGACGTACACAACGCCGCTCAAAATACGGAACTAAACGTCCGAAAGCAGGAGCTAAAAAATAAGAATTAATTTAAAAAGACAAGTAAAAGTTTATAGATGTTGAAAGTTGAGTAAATAGTCCGGCGGGACTATTGAAGCAAACAAACAACTAAATTTAATAAGTTTAAAATGAGAAAGTCAAAACCAAAGAAACGGATCTTACTACCTGATCCCGTTTTTAGCGAAATTTCTGTAACTAGATTCGTTAACCATCTTATGTTTGATGGTAAAAAAAGTACAGCTTTTGATATATTTTACAGCTCGCTCGATGTTGTAAAAAATAAACTTCCTAATGAGGAGTCTGCTCCTCTAGATATTTGGAAAAAAGCCCTAGAAAACATTACACCGCAAGTAGAGGTTAAATCTCGTCGTGTAGGGGGTGCTACCTTCCAAGTTCCAACAGAGATTCGTCCCGAAAGGAAAGAATCCATTTCAATGAAAAATCTTATATTATATTCTCGTAAGAGAAGTGGTCGTTCGATGGCTGAGAAATTAGCTGCCGAAATTGTAGATGCATACAACAATCAAGGTGGTGCATTTAAGAGAAAAGAAGATATGCATCGCATGGCTGAAGCAAACCGTGCTTTTGCTCACTTTAGGTTTTAATTTTTAGAGATTATTTTAATGGCAAAAGGCGATTTAAATTACACAAGAAATATTGGAATTATGGCTCATATTGATGCCGGTAAAACAACCACATCAGAGCGTATTCTATTTTACACAGGGCTAACCCATAAAATTGGTGAAGTACATGATGGTGCTGCTACTATGGACTGGATGGCTCAAGAGCAAGAAAGAGGTATTACCATTACATCAGCTGCAACTACAGCTTTTTGGAAATACAACAACGATGAGTTTAAAATAAATTTAATAGACACCCCGGGACACGTTGATTTTACTGTTGAGGTAGAACGCTCGCTTAGAATCTTAGATGGTGCTGTAGCAACATTTTGCGCTGTTGGTGGTGTTGAACCTCAGTCTGAAACTGTATGGCGTCAAGCTGATAAATACAAAGTGCCTCGTATTGGCTACGTAAATAAAATGGACCGTTCGGGTGCCGATTTTTACGAAGTAGTACGTCAGGTTAAAGAGGTGTTGGGTGCAAATCCATGTCCTATTCAAATTCCAATCGGTGCCGAAGAAAAATTCAGAGGTATTATTGATTTGGTTAGAATGAAGGCTATTTTTTGGCACGACGAATCAATGGGTGCAGCATATGTCTTGGAAGATATTCCGGCTGATATGCTTGCCGAAGCTGAAGAATGGCGCGATAAAATGCTTGAAAAAATTGCAGAATTTGATGATGAGTTGATGCAAAAATATTTCGACGATCCATCTTCTATTCAACAAGATGAAATCATGCGTGCAATTCGTAAAGCAACCATCGAAATGGTAATTAATCCGATGATTTTAGGATCATCATTTAAAAATAAAGGCGTTCAACCTTTATTAGATGCCGTTTGTGCATTTTTACCAAGCCCTATGGATACCGAATGTGTTACAGGTTTTGATCCGCGTGACCCTGAAAAACAAATTAGCAGAAAACCTCAGGTAAGCGAGCCATTAACTGCTTTGGCGTTTAAAATTGCAACCGATCCTTTTGTGGGTCGCCTTTGCTTCTTCCGTGTATATGCCGGTAAATTAGAAGCAGGTTCATATGTTTATAATAGCCGCTCCGATAAAAAAGAACGTATTTCACGTCTTTTCCAAATGCACTCTAACAAACAAAACCCTGTAGAAGTTGTTTCTGCCGGAGATATTGGTGCCGGAGTAGGTTTTAAAGATATTCGTACCGGAGATACGCTTTGCGACGAAAAAAATCCTATCGTATTAGAAGCTATGGATTTCCCTGAACCGGTAATTGGTATCTCTATCGAGCCTAAAACGCAACAAGATATCGATAAATTAGGAATGGGATTATCTAAATTAGCTGAAGAAGATCCAACATTCCGTGTAAGAACAGACCAAGAAACGGGTCAAACTTTAATTGAAGGAATGGGTGAGTTGCACCTTGAAATTATTATTGACCGACTAAAACGTGAGTTTAAGGTAGAATGTAATCAAGGTAGACCTCAAGTTGCTTACAAAGAAGCAATTACAAATACCGTTGAACTACGTGAAGTGTACAAAAAACAATCGGGTGGTCGTGGTAAATTTGCTGATATTATTGTATCTGTTGGTCCGGTTGACGAAGGCTTTGAAGGAAGTTTACAGTTTATAGACCAAGTAAAAGGAGGAAATATTCCGAAAGAATATATTCCATCTGTTCAAAAAGGATTCCAAACAGCTATGAAAAATGGTGTTTTAGCCGGATTTACAATGGATCAACTGAAAGTTGTGGTAACTGATGGTTCTTACCATGCAGTGGATTCTGATCAACTTTCGTTTGAAATTTGTGCTCAAATTGCCTATAAAAATGCTTGTGCAAAAGCTAAACCTGTACTTTTAGAACCTATTATGAAACTAGAGGTGGTAACACCCGAAGAAAATATGGGGGATATCATTGGCGATTTAAACAAACGTCGTGGTCAAGTAGAAGCCATGGAATCAAGCCGTACCGGTGCTAGAATTGTAAAAGCAAAAGTTCCATTATCCGAATTATTCGGCTATGTAACAGCGCTTCGTACTATTTCATCAGGTAGAGCAACTTCAACTATGGAGTTTTCACACTATGCCGAAGTTTCTACAGCTCTTGCAAAAGAAGTAGTAACAGAAGCTAAAGGAAAAGTAGAATTATTATAACAACAAAAGTTGAAACAAGCTTGATTAGCGAATGACTCTTAATCAAACAAACTTTCGACACAATAAACTATAAAATGAGTCAAAAAATTAGAATCAAATTAAAATCGTACGACCATAACTTGGTTGACAAATCGGCCGAAAAAATCGTAAAAACGGTTAAGGCTACAGGAGCAGTTGTAAGCGGACCAATTCCTCTTCCAACGCACAAAAGAATTTTCACTGTATTGCGCTCACCTTTTGTGAACAAAAAAGCACGCGAACAATTCGAATTGTCTTCGTACAAAAGATTGATAGATATTTACAGTTCTACTTCGCAAACAGTGGATGCATTAATGAAACTTGAATTGCCAAGTGGAGTAGAAGTAGAAATTAAAGTATAGAAAAATTGTTGATTTGGTTATTTGTTTATTTGTTTGTTCAACAACAAATCACCAAATCATCAACTAAACAAATAAACATTAAATAACATTGAAATGCCAGGATTAATAGGAAAAAAAATCGGAATGACATCCGTTTTCAGTGCCGATGGAAAAAATGTTCCATGCACTGTTATCGAAGCTGGTCCTTGTGTTGTTACGCAAATCAAAACTGTTGAAACAGATGGTTATACCTCAATTCAGTTAGGTTTTTCTGATAAAAAAGAAAAACATACAACAAAACCTGAATTAGGTCATGCAAAAAAAGCAGGCGTAACACCAAAGAGACACTTGGTTGAGTTCAAAGATTTCTCAGGAGAATTTAAATTAGGCGACGCAATTACTGCTGTCGATGTATTCGGAGAATCAGATTGGGTAGATGTAGTAGGTACATCAAAAGGAAAAGGTTTTCAAGGTGTTGTAAAACGTCATGGTTTCGGTGGTGTTGGTCAAGCAACTCACGGTCAACATAACCGTTTACGTGCACCGGGTTCTCTGGGAGCTTCTTCATATCCTTCTAAAGTAGTAAAAGGAATGAGAATGGCCGGACGTACAGGTGGCGATCAAGTTACCATGCAAAATCTTCAAGTGTTAAAAGTGATTCCGGAACACAACTTAGTCCTTATTAAAGGATCGGTTCCCGGAGCAAAAGGTTCAATCGTAATTATTAAGAAATAATGGAACTGAATATATATAACATCAAAGGAGAAGAAACCGGTAGAAAAATTTCATTGAATGATTCTATCTATGGATTAGAGCCAAACGATCACGCTATTTATTTAGATGTGAAACAATACTTGGCTAATCAACGTCAAGGAACTCATAAATCGAAAGTACGTAATGAGATTTCCGGAAGTACTCGTAAACTTGGAAAACAAAAAGGTGGTGGTGGAGCCCGTAGAGGTGATATCAACTCACCATTACTTAGAGGAGGAGCTCGTGTATTCGGTCCAACCCCTCGTGATTATAATTTCAAGTTAAACAAAAAAGTAAAACAACTGGCCAGAAAATCTGCTTTATCTTATAAAGCTAAAGACGAGGGCATTATGGTTGTAGATTCAATTAATTTTGAGACCCCTAAAACAAAAGATTTTTTATCACTTGCAAATAATTTGAAAGTTGCTGATAAAAAGTTACTTATTGTTTTATCGGAACCAAATAAAAATGTATATTTGTCGGCTCGTAATCTGAAAAATGCAGAAGTAATAACTGTTTCAGAATTAAATACTTATAAAATTCTGAAGGCAAAATCATTACTAATTACTGAAAGTTCAGTTGCTTTAATTGATCAAATATTTAACGCATAAGGAGGTTAACAAAATGGCAATTATAATAAAACCTATCGTTACAGAAAAAATGACATCATTAACTGATAAGCTTAATCGCTACGGCTTTAGAGTTGATTTGAATGCTAATAAAATTCAAATCAAACAAGCCATTCAGGAAATGTACAATGTAACTGTAGTAGCAGTAAACACCTCCGTACAACCGGGGAAGAAAAAATCTCGTTATACAAAAGGTGGTGTAATAAAAGGGGCAACCAGCAATTATAAAAAAGCGGTGGTAACTCTTAAAGAAGGTGAAGTAATAGATTTATATAGCAATATTTAATAAAGATGGCTGTAAGAAAATTAAATCCCATAACTCCGGGACAAAGACATAAGATTATTGGAACATTTGAAACGATTACCGCAAGTGCTCCAGAAAAATCTCTAATAGTTGGCGCTCGCAAGTCAGGCGGTCGTAACAACGACGGTAAAATGACCATGCGTTATATTGGCGGTGGACATAAGAGAAAATACAGAGTAATTGACTTTAAAAGAAACAAAGATGGAATTCCGGCTGTTGTAAAAACAATAGAATACGATCCAAATCGTTCAGCTCGTATCGCTTTGTTATTTTATGCCGATGGAGAAAAACGGTATATTCTTGCACCTAATGGTTTAGAAGTAGGTCATACCCTTTTATCAGGTGCAGAAGCTGCTCCTGAAGTAGGAAACACCCTCTTGCTGGAAAATATTCCATTAGGAACAATTATTCATAATATCGAATTAAATCCGGGTCAAGGAGCTGCTTTAGTTCGTTCTGCAGGAACATTTGCTCAATTAACATCCAGAGAAGATAAATACGCTATTGTAAAATTACCTTCGGGTGAAATGCGTAAAGTTCTTTGTTCTTGCAAAGCTACTATTGGTAGTGTAGGTAATTCAGATAATGCTCTCGAACGTTCAGGAAAAGCAGGTCGCTCAAGATGGCTTGGAAGACGTCCTCGCGTAAGAGGTGTTGTTATGAACCCGGTAGATCACCCAATGGGTGGTGGAGAAGGTCGTGCTTCAGGTGGTCATCCACGTTCACGTAAAGGCTTGTTAGCTAAAGGATTCAAAACAAGATCTCCTAAAAAAGCTTCAAGCAAGTATATTGTTGAAAGAAGAAAAAAATAAACGATAAAATTAAGTAGATAATATGAGCCGTTCATTAAAAAAAGGACCATACATTAATTTAAGATTAGAAAAGAAAGTGTTAGACATGAATACTAGCGGTAAAAAAACCGTCATTAAAACATGGGCTAGAGCTTCTATGATATCGCCCGATTTTGTAGGTCATACAGTTGCTGTTCACAACGGAAATAAATTTATTCCTGTATACGTTACAGAAAATATGGTAGGTCATAAGTTAGGAGAGTTTTCTCCAACAAGAAATTTCCGTGGCCATGCGGGTAAAAAATAATCCGTTACACCGAATAACGAAAATAAAAAATTTCTAATAAAATGGGTAAAAGAAAAAAAATAAGTGCAGACGAAAGAAAAGAAGCCCAAAAATCTCTTTATTTCGCAAAGTTAAATAATGTACCAACATCCCCTCGTAAAATGCGATTGGTTGCTGATATGATTCGTGGAATGGAAGTAAGTAAAGCACTTGGTGTACTTAAATTTTCAACAAAAGAGGCTTCCGGTAGATTAGAAAAATTGTTGCGTTCAGCAATTGCTAATTGGGAACAAAAAACCGAACAAAAAGCTGAAAATGCTACTCTATTTGTAAGTGCTGTTTCAGTAGATTCTGCTCGTGTGTTGAAAAGACTTAGACCTGCTCCACAAGGAAGAGGATACCAAATTCGCAAGCGTTCAAACCATGTTACATTGTTTGTTGATACAAAAAATACTAACGATCAAAATTAAGCTATAAAATGGGACAAAAATGCAATCCGGTAAGTAATCGTTTAGGAATTATCAGAGGATGGGATTCAAATTGGTACGGTGGTAACAATTATGGAGATACGTTGTTAGAAGACAGCAAAATAAGAAAATATTTAAATGCACGTTTAGCCAAGGCTAGTGTATCTCGAATAGTAATTGAGAGAACTCTAAAACTTGTTACTATAACAGTTTGTACTGCTCGTCCGGGTATCATTATCGGAAAAGGTGGTCAAGAAGTTGACAAGTTAAAAGAAGAATTGAAAAAAATTACTGATAAAGACGTTCAAATCAACATATATGAAGTGAAAAGACCCGAACTTGATGCCGTTATAGTAGCAAATAATATTGCCCGTCAAGTAGAAGGAAAAATCGCTTATCGTCGTGCTACTAAAATGGCAATCGCATCAACCATGCGTATGGGAGCCGAAGGTATTAAAGTAATGGTGTCAGGACGTTTAAATGGAGCAGAAATGGCTCGCTCGGAAATGTATAAAGAAGGAAGAACTCCACTTCATACACTTCGTGCAGACATTGACTATGCTTTAGCAGAAGCCTTAACAAAAGTAGGGTTAATTGGAATTAAAGTTTGGATTTGTCGTGGCGAAATCTATGGCAAAAAAGACTTAGCTCCAAACTTTGCTTCAAGTAAAGAAACCAATCACGGTCATTCTTCCTCAAACAATGATCGTCGTGACGGTAATTCTAAAGGTTTCAAAAAAAGAAGAAAATAATAAAAATTGAATTGTAAAGATTATGTTACAACCAAAGAAAACTAAGTTCAGAAGACAACAAAAAGGTCGCATGAAAGGTAATGCCCAAAGAGGAAACCAATTGGCATTCGGTTCTTTTGGTATAAAATCGTTAGAGTCAAAATGGTTAACCGGTCGTCAGATCGAAGCTGCCCGTATTGCTGTAACACGTTATATGCAAAGACAAGGACAAATATGGATACGTATTTTTCCTGATAAACCGATTACTAAAAAACCTGCTGAAGTACGTATGGGTAAAGGAAAAGGTGCTCCCGAAGGCTTTGTTGCTCCTGTAACACCGGGTAGAATTATAATTGAAGTAGAAGGTGTACCTTTTGATATTGCAAAAGAAGCATTACGCCTGGCTTCACAAAAATTACCGGTTACAACTAAGCTTGTAATAAGAAGAGATTTTGATACAAGCGCTTTAAATGCATAAGTAAGTATGAAAACAAGAGAAATTAAAGAATTAACAACAAAAGAGATTCAAGAGCGCTTGGAAGCAAACCTCGATTCATTAAACAAAATGAAATTGAATCACAGCATTTCTCCTCTAGATAATCCTATGCAAATAAAAGCTGCACGTAGAAGTATAGCAAAATTGCATACAGAATTGCGTAAGAGAGAAATAAATCAACAATAAAGATTGATGGAAACAAGAAATTTAAGAAAAGAACGATCAGGTATCGTTTCAAGTAATAAAATGGTTAAAACCATTACGGTTGCTGTTAAATGGAAAGAAAAACATCCTATTTACGGTAAATTTGTAAACAAAACGAAAAAATACCATGCTCACGACGAGAAAAACGAATGTAACATTGGCGACATTGTTCGTATCATGGAAACTCGTCCGATGAGTAAAACAAAGAGATGGAGATTAGTTGAAATAATCGAAAGAGTTAAGTAATTATGATACAAACAGAATCAAGATTAATAGTAGCAGATAATAGTGGAGCAAAAGAAGTGCTTTGTATCCGTGTGTTAGGCGGTACAGGAAAACGCTACGCTTCTGTAGGAGATATTATCGTAGTAGCAGTGAAAAGTACAATCCCATCTAGTGATGTGAAAAAAGGAGCTGTTTCAAAAGCAGTTATTGTTAGAACAAAAAAAGAAGTACGTCGTCAAGATGGCTCTTATATTCGTTTTGACGATAATGCTTGTGTTCTTTTAAACAACGCAGGTGAAATACGCGGAAGTCGTATTTTCGGACCGGTAGCCAGAGAGTTACGTACAACAAATATGAAAATTATTTCACTTGCTCCCGAAGTACTTTAATCCATAGTAATAAAATTTAGTAATGAATAAATTACACATTAAAAAAGGCGATACGGTTTTTGTTTTAGCCGGCAATGCCAAAGGTAAAACAGGGCGTGTGCTTGAAATTCTTAGCAAAGAGAATAAAGCAATTGTGGAAGGTCTTAATTTGGTTTCTAAACATACCAAACCTAACGCAAAAAGCCCTCAAGGAGGAATAATTAAGAAAGAAGCAGCTATACACATTTCTAATTTAAATGTGGTAGATTCTAAAACCGGAAAACCAACCCGAATAGGTAGAAAATTAAATGCCGAAGGACAATTGGTTCGTTTTTCAAAAAAATCAGGGGAGGAAATAAAATAATGAATACTGCTAGTTTAAAAAACGAATATAGAGAACGCATTGTTCCTACATTAATGAAAGAATTTGGCTATAAGTCAATTATGGAAGTTCCTAAACTTCAAAAAATAACCTTAAATCAAGGGTTAGGTATTGCTGTAGCCGATAAAAAAATTATTGATACAGCTATTGTTGAAATGACCACCATTACCGGACAAAAAGCTGTTTCTACAATATCTAAAAAAGATATTTCTAACTTTAAGTTGCGTAAAAAAATGCCAATTGGTGTACGTGTTACGCTTCGTGGAGATAAAATGTATGAGTTTTTAGAAAGATTAGTTCGTGTAGCTCTTCCTCGTATTCGCGATTTTAAAGGGATTGAAAATAAATTGGATGGAAGAGGTAATTATACCTTAGGTATTCAAGAACAAATTATTTTCCCTGAAATTAACATTGAAAATGTTTCCCGTATTTTAGGTATGAACATTACAATGACAACAACAGCCAAAACCGACGAAGAAGGTTTAGCCTTGTTAAAAGAATTTGGATTACCATTTAAAAGAAACTAATTAAAGCATACAATACACATGGCCAAAGAATCAATGAAAGCCCGTGAGGTAAAAAGAGCGAAACTTGTTGCAAAATATGCTGCAAAAAGAGCACAACTTCTTGCTGAAGGAAATTACGAAGCGTTACAGGCTCTACCTAAAAATGCATCACCGGTTCGTTTACACAATCGTTGTAAAATGACTGGACGTCCGAAAGGATACATGCGCCAATTTGGCATTTCTCGTATTCAATTTAGAGAAATGGCATCCAATGGCTTAATACCGGGAGTGAAAAAAGCTAGCTGGTAAATTTATTATTGTTTAATAAATATTGTCCCGATTGGCGGGATCAATTTAATAACAAATTATATGACAGATCCAATTGCAGATTATTTAACACGACTAAGAAATGCTATTAAAGTAAATCACCGAGTAGTCGAAATTCCTGCTTCAAACTTGAAAAAGGAAATTACAAAGATATTGCACGATAAAGGCTATATCTTAAATTATAAATTTACCGATGAAGGGTATCAAGGTACTATTAAAATAGCTCTTAAATATGATCCTGTAAATAAGGTAAATTCTATTAAGAAACTAATACGTTATTCTACACCGGGATTACGTCAGTATGCCGGACATAAAGATATACCTTCGGTTCTTAATGGCTTGGGTATTGCTATCCTTTCTACTTCTAAAGGTGTAATGACCGATAAAGAAGCGCGCAATTTAAATATTGGCGGAGAAGTATTATGTTTTGTTTATTAATAAAGGGAGGAAACACAGATGTCAAGAATAGGAAAATTACCCATTAATATACCAACAGGAGTCTCTATTTCAGTTGAAAATAATACGGTAACAGTTAAAGGTCCTAAAGGGGAACTTAAACAAGAAATCAATCCTTCTATTTCTGTTGAAGTTGATGGAGGTATTTGTTCTGTTACTCGTCCTAACGACGAAAGACAAAATAGAGCAATGCACGGATTGTACAGATCCTTAATCAACAATATGGTGATAGGAGTATCTGAAGGATATAAAAAAGAATTAGAATTGGTCGGTGTTGGATACAGAGTATCTAATCAAGGTAATGTATTAGAGTTTGCATTAGGATTTACACACAATATCTTTTTAGGTTTACCTAAAGAAATTAAGGTGGAAACCAAAATGGAACGTAATCAAAACCCACTAGTAATTCTTGAAAGTTGCGACAAACAGCTTATAGGTCAAGTTTGTGCAAAAATACGCTCATTCCGTAAACCGGAACCGTATAAAGGTAAAGGTGTTAAATTTGTAGGAGAAATAATTCGTCGTAAAGCAGGTAAAACAGCAGCTGCCAAATAATAAATAGGTAAAACTATGTTAGGAAAATTAGAAAAAAGACTTAAAATAAAAGCACATATCCGTCATAAAATTTCGGGTACTGAACAAAAACCTCGTTTATCTGTGTACAGAAGCAATATGCAAATATATGCTCAAATCGTAGACGATTTGGCCGGCAAAACATTAGTTTCAGCTTCATCACTTGGATTAAAAGAGAAAGTAACTAAAAAAGAGCAAGCAAGCAAGGTGGGAGAACTAATTGCAAAACTAGCTTTAGAAAAAGGAATATCAGAAGTAGTTTTTGATCGTAATGGTTATTTATACCATGGAAGAGTGAAAGAAATTGCTGAAGGTGCACGTAAAGGAGGATTAAAATTTTAAAATTATGGCAGGAATAGATAATAAAGTAAAAACCACTAACGATCTAGAGTTAAAAGATAGATTAGTTGCTATTAACCGCGTAACCAAAGTAACCAAAGGAGGACGCACATTCAGTTTCTCTGCTATAGTTGTAGTAGGTAACGAAGATGGGATTGTAGGTTGGGGATTAGGTAAAGCCGGCGAAGTTACTGCTGCTATTGCAAAAGGTGTTGAAGCTGCAAAAAAGAATTTAATTAAAGTACCTTTATTAAAAGGAACCATTCCTCACGAACAACTTGCAAAGTTCGGTGGTGCTCAAGTACTTATTAAACCGGCTTCACATGGTACCGGAGTAAAAGCAGGTGGTGCGATGCGTGCAGTGCTCGAAAGTGTTGGTGTAACCGATGTGTTAGCAAAATCAAAGGGCTCATCAAACCCTCATAACTTGGTAAAAGCTACTATCGAAGCTTTAAGTGAATTGAGAGATCCATATACTGTAGCACAAATACGTGGAATTTCCCTAGAAAAAGTGTTTAAAGGATAAAACTAAAACAGTCATGGCAAAAAAAGAAAAAATTAAAATAAAACAAGTGAGAAGTAAGATTAAATGTCCGAAAGTACAAAAACTTACTCTTGAAGCTTTAGGCTTACACAAAATGAATGCTGTTGTTGAGCACGAACCAACTCCTCAAATTTTAGGAATGGTTCAGAAGGTAAAACATTTAGTGGTAATTGAAAAATAATAAAAGGATAAATCTAATAGATAATAGATTACGATATGAATTTGAATAACTTACAACCGGCAGAAGGTGCTGTAAAAACTAGAAAAAGAATAGGTCGTGGAACAGGATCAGGTTTAGGCGGCACTTCTACTAAAGGGCACAAGGGACAAAAATCACGCTCCGGATATTCGAGAAAAGTTGGATTTGAAGGTGGTCAAATGCCACTTCAAAGACGTTTGCCTAAATTTGGTTTTAAAAACGTAAACAGAGTTGAATATAAAGCAATTAACTTAAGCACTATTCAAGATTTGGCTACTACTGCTAACTTATCGAAAGTGGGTATAGCAGAATTATTAAGTGCAGGTTTAGTTTCAAAAAGACATTTGGTTAAAATTCTAGGTAATGGAAAATTAACTTCAAAAGTTACTGTTGAAGCTCATGCATTTTCTAAATCGGCTGAAGATTCAATTAACTCGATTGGTGGAACAGTAGTAAAACTATAATAAGATGAATAAATTTATAGAAACACTTAAAAATATTTGGAAGATTGAAGAGCTTCGCTTAAGACTAGCTACCACTATTTTATTTGTGTTAATTTATCGTTTTGGTTCTTTTATAGTATTACCGGGTATTAACCCTGCAGATTTAACTGCATTACAAAACCAAACCGGAGGAGGCTTATTGTCTCTTTTAGATATGTTTTCGGGGGGAGCTTTTTCTAATGCTTCAATTTTTGCCTTGGGTATTATGCCCTATATTTCTGCGTCAATTGTTGTACAGCTTTTAACAATAGCGGTTCCGTATTTCCAAAAAATGCAGAAAGAAGGCGAAAGCGGTCGAAGAAAAATGAATCAAATAACCCGTTATTTAACCGTTATTATTCTTATTATTCAAGGGCCTACTTACTTAATAAACTTAGGTGTACAGCTTGGTCAAGCCGGAGCTGCATTGCCAAGTGGTATTTGGTTTCAAATATCTTCTACCATTATCTTATGTGCCGGAAGTATGTTTGTAATGTGGTTAGGCGAAAGAATAACAGATAAAGGCGTAGGTAACGGTATTTCTTTTATAATCTTAATTGGTATTATTGCTCGTTTCCCTGATTCATTGGTAAAGGAATTTGCTTCAAGATTAGGCGATGCAGGCGGTGGTTTAATTATGTTTTTAGCTGAAATTATTGTATTAGTTGTCGTTATTGCAGCTTGTATTATGCTTGTTCAAGGTACTCGTAAAGTGCCAGTACAATATGCAAAAAGAGTTGTTGGTAATAAACAATACGGTGGCGTTCGTCAGTATATTCCTTTAAAAATTAATGCTGCCGGAGTAATGCCAATTATTTTTGCCCAAGCAATTATGTTTATTCCTCTTACTTTAGCCGGATTCTCATCATCTCAAACGGCTAGTAGTGTTGCCCAAGCATTTATGGATAACACAGGTGTTTGGTATAATTTAGTTTTTGCGCTTTTAATTATTGCGTTTACTTATTTTTATACAGCTATTACTATCAATCCAACTCAAATGGCAGAAGATATGAAACGTAATAACGGGTTTATTCCGGGTGTAAAACCGGGTAAAAAAACAGCCGAATATTTAGATGTTATCATGTCAAGAATAACATTGCCGGGTTCGTTCTTTTTAGCTATAATCGCAATTTTACCTGCTTTTGCAAGTATTTTGCATATTAATCAAGGGTTTGCTCAGTTTTTTGGAGGTACCTCTTTATTAATTTTAGTGGGCGTAGTTTTAGATACTTTACAACAAATTGAAAGCTATTTGTTAATGCGTCATTACGACGGATTATTAAAATCTGGTAGAATTAAAGGACGTACCGGATCTATAGCTGCTTATTAATAGATGATTTATTTAAAAACAGATGAGCAAATTGAGTTGTTACGAGTAAGCAATTTAATTGTTGCACGAACATTAGCTGAGATTGCTAAATTAATTAAGCCGGGTGTTTCAACACTTGATTTAGATAAAAGAGCAGAAGAGTTTATTCGCGATAATGGGGCAATACCAAATTTTTTGGGTTACAGCGGTTTCCCTGCAAGCATTTGTACTAGTATAAACGAGCAAGTAGTTCATGGCATTCCTTCTGCAAACGTAGTACTAAAAGAAGGAGATATTATTTCAGTTGATTGTGGTGCTGTAAAAGATGGTTATCATGGTGATTCAGCTTATACTTTTTGTGTAGGTGAAGTTATCCCTGAAATACAAAACCTTCTTACAACAACTAAAGAGTCTTTGTATAAAGGTATTGAACAAGCTGTTGAAGGGAAAAGAATTGGTGATATTGGTAATGCAGTACAATCTTATTGTGAAAACAAAGGATACTCAGTAGTAAGACAGATGGTGGGGCATGGTATTGGTAAAAACCTGCATGAAGCACCCGAAGTTCCTAATTATGGTTCTAGAGGATATGGTGTAAAATTGAAGTCGGGTATGACTATTGCAATTGAACCAATGATAAATATGGGAAAAAAGGAAATAGTTTTTCAGAATGATGGTTGGACTACTACTACTTTAGATAAAAAACCTTCAGCACATTTTGAACATACTGTGGCCGTTAGAAAAGGAAAAGCTGATATTCTTTCTAGTTTTGAATTTATTGAACAGGTATTGAATCAACAAGCAATATAAAATATGGCTAAACAAGCAGCTATAGAACAAGATGGAATTATTACCGAAGCATTATCAAATGCAATGTTTCGTGTTGAGTTAGAGAATGGGCATGAAATTACGGCTCATATTTCAGGAAAAATGCGTATGCATTATATTAAGATACTTCCGGGAGATAAAGTAAGAGTTGAAATGTCACCTTACGATTTATCAAAAGGAAGAATCTCTTTTAGATACAAATAAATTTATAAATAGTATAAAAATGAAAGTAAGAGCTTCTGTTAAAAAACGTACCCCCGATTGTAAAATCGTCAGGAGAAAAGGTCGTTTGTATGTGATTAACAAGAAAAATCCTAAGTTTAAACAGCGTCAAGGATAAATTATTATTTTTGCAAAAAATTAGTTTATGGCTATAAGAATCGTCGGAGTAGATTTACCTCAAAACAAAAGAGGTGAGATTGGATTAACCTATATCTACGGAATAGGTCGCAGTAATGCAAAAAAAGTTTTAGAACAAGCTGGAGTAGATGCAGACATCAAGGTAAAAGATTGGACTGATGCTCAAGCTGTTAAAATTCGTGAAATAATTGGAGCAAGCTTCAAAGTAGAGGGTGATCTTCGTTCAGAAGTGCAATTGAACATCAAGCGATTGATGGATATTGGTTGTTATAGAGGTGTTCGCCACCGTTTAGGTCTTCCATCCAGAGGTCAAAGTACAAAAAACAATGCACGTACCTTGAAAGGAAAGAAAAAGACAGTTGCAAACAAGAAAAAAGCAACTAAATAACAACTAATTTAGAAGTATAAAACTATAATTTGATATGGCAAAGAAAACTGTTGCAACCAAAAAAAGAGTAGTTAAAGTAGATGGTGTAGGTCAATTACACGTACATTCATCTTTTAACAATATAATAGTAACCCTTGCAAATGCAGAAGGACAAGTAATTTCATGGTCTTCGGCCGGTAAGATGGGTTTTAGAGGATCAAAGAAGAATACTCCTTATGCTGCGCAAATGGCTGCTCAAGATTGTTCAAAAGTTGCTTTTGATCTTGGGTTAAGAAAAGTAAAAGCTTACGTTAAAGGTCCGGGTAATGGTCGTGAATCAGCTATCCGAACTATTCATGGTGCAGGTATTGAAGTTACTGAAATTATTGACGTAACTCCACTTCCACATAATGGATGTCGTCCTCCCAAAAGAAGAAGAGTTTAAAAAAGTAGATAAATACAATAGTTTGTATTACACATTAAGCCTCTCTGTAATCGCGGCCACACTATTGCATTAACTACAAATAGATAGCAATTAATAAATTAATTTAATAAAAAACAATGGCAAGATATATTGGTCCAAAGTCTAGAATAGCTCGTAAATTTGGAGAAGCTATTTTCGGCCCTGATAAAGTGCTTTCTCGCAGAAATTTCCCTCCGGGTCAACATGGAGTTAATAGAAGGAAGAAAACTTCAGAGTATGGCATTCAGTTAAAAGAAAAACAAAAAGCTAAATATACTTACGGCGTTTTAGAAAAACAATTCCGCAATTTATTTGAAAAAGCTTCACGTACTAAAGGTATTAAAGGTGAAGTTTTGCTTCAGTTTCTAGAGTCTCGTTTAGATAATGTAGTATTTCGTTTAGGTATGTCTCCAACTAGATCTGGAGCTCGTCAGTTAGTAAGTCACAGACATATAACTGTTGATGGTGAGGTGTTGAATATACCTTCTTATATGGTAAAACCCGGTCAAGTAGTAGCTGTTCGCGAAAAAAATAAATCGATGGAAGTGATTACAGAATCCCTAAATGGTTTTAACCATAGCAAATACCCTTGGTTAGAATGGGATGAATCATCTATGTCGGGCAAGTTTTTACACATGCCGGATAGAGCTGATATCCCTGAAAATATCAAAGAACAGTTAATTGTAGAATTGTACTCTAAATAAAAAATAATCCATGGCAATATTAGCATTTCAAAAACCAGACAAGGTAATCATGTTAGAAGCGGATGTTTTTCAAGGAAAATTCGAATTTCGTCCCTTAGAACCTGGTTATGGTATTACCGTAGGTAATGCTCTTCGTCGTATTTTATTATCTTCTCTTGAAGGTTTTGCTATTACCTCCATTAAAGTTGAAGGTGTTGATCATGAATTTTCAGTTATACCAGGTGTTTTAGAAGATGTTACTAACATCATTCTGAATTTAAAACAAGTTCGGTTTAAACACATTGTTGAAGATTTTGAGACAGAAAAAGCAAGCGTTGTTGTAAAAGATAAAGAAAAACTTACTGCAGGTGATATCGGTAAATGTTTTACCGGGTTTAAGGTATTAAATCCTGACTTGGTAATTTGTAATTTAGATCCTTCGGCCAACTTTCAAATGGAATTAACCGTAAATAAAGGAAGAGGGTATGTGCCTGCCGAAGAAAACAAATTAAATAACGATGATTTAGGCGTTATTCCTATTGACTCTATTTTTACACCTATTCGTAATGTAAAATATGCTATTGAACCTTTTCGTGTGGAACAAAAAACCGACTACGAAAAGTTGATATTAGAAATTTCTACTGATGGATCAATACATCCAAAAGATGCGTTAAAAGAAGCAGCTAAAATTTTAATATATCACTTTATGCTGTTCTCTGACGATAAAATTACTTTAGATATCACCGAAGGTGAAGGTAATGAAGAGTTTGATGAAGAAGTATTGCATATGCGTCAGCTTCTTAAAACAAGATTGGTCGATTTAGATTTGTCTGTTAGAGCATTAAATTGCTTAAAAGCTGCTGATGTAGATACCCTTGGTGAGCTATGTCAGTTCAATAGAAATGACCTGTTGAAATTCCGCAATTTTGGTAAGAAATCTTTAACTGAATTGGATGCAAAATTGTTGAGTCTGAATCTATCTTTTGGGATGGATATCTTAAAATATAAATTAGATAAAGAATAATAACCAATGAGACATAATAAAAAATTTAATCATTTAGGTAGAACATCTTCTCATAGATCGGCTTTATTGTCTAATATGGCTTGTTCCCTAATTAAGCATAAACGAATTACTACTACACTTGCAAAAGCAAAAGCTTTAAAAATGTATGTAGAACCTCTTATTAATAAATCAAAAGAAGATTCAACTCATTCGAGAAGAATGGTTTTTTCTAGTTTGCAAGATAAGGCTGTTGTAGCAGAATTATTTAGAGATGTGGCCGAAAAAGTAGCTACACGACAAGGTGGATATACCCGTATTTTGAAAACAGGTTTTCGCTTAGGAGATGCTGCTGAAATGTGTATTATTGAGTTAGTTGACTATAATGAAAACTTATTAAAAGAAAAAGTTGTTAAAAAGAAAACTACTCGTCGTGCCGGTGCTAAAAAGGCTGATGCTCCTGTTGTAGCAGCTACTACTCCTGCACCTGCAAAAGAAGAAAAATCGGAAGAAAAAACTCTTACTGTTGATGAACAAAAGGTAGAAGCAACTGTAGAAAAGGCTCCTGTTACAGAAGAAAAGGTTGTAGAACCTACAGAAGAAGAAAAGAAAGACTAATAAAGTTTTAATATGTATAAAAAGAAGGATAAGATTTAGGCTTGTTCTTCTTTTTTTTTGTTTTTTTTGATGCAAGTTAATTTGGTTGCATTAATTTTTCTTTTTTAGGATAGTTAAAAATAAAAAAAAATATTCTTTTATATTGAAGGTTAATAGTACCTTTGTTGCCATTATATAATTACTTGTATATTCACTTAAATTTTTTATTTGTATGAAAATTGTTAAAATACATGCAAGAGAGATTCTTGATTCTCGTGGAAATCCAACTGTAGAAGTTGATGTGACTTTAGAGTGTGGAGTAATGGGTAGAGCTGCCGTGCCATCAGGTGCATCAACCGGCGAACATGAAGCGTTGGAGCTTCGTGATGGTGATAAAAGCAGATACTTGGGTAAAGGAGTTGTTAAAGCAGTAGCTAATGTTAATAATGTAATAGCTAAAGAATTGCTTGGAATGAGTGCTCTCGATCAAGTAGGTGTTGATAAAAAAATGCTTGCTTTAGATGGTACTAAAACTAAAAGTAAATTGGGTGCTAATGCTATTCTTGGTGTTTCTTTAGCTGTAGCAAAAGCTGCTGCTAGCTATTTAGATATCCCACTTTACCGTTATATTGGAGGAACAAATGCAACAGCATTACCTGTACCTATGATGAACATTATTAATGGAGGTTCGCACTCGGATGCTCCTATTGCTTTTCAGGAGTTTATGATTCGTCCGGTAGGAGCTACTTCTTTTAAAGAAGGTTTACGCATGGGTGCTGAAGTGTTTCATTCTCTTAAAAAAGTTTTGAAAGATAGAGGTTTGAGTACCGCAGTTGGTGATGAGGGAGGTTTTGCTCCAACCTTAAACGGTACCGAAGATGCTTTGGATTCAATACTTAAAGCGATAAAAGATGCCGGATATAAACCGGGCAGAAAAGTAGATGGTGGTGATGTATCTATTGCCTTGGATTGTGCTGCATCAGAATTTTTTGTAAACGGAAAATACGATTATACTAAGTTTGAAGGTAGTAAGGGGAAAATTCGTAATTCAGCGGAGCAAGCTGATTATTTAGCAGAATTGGTTGCTAAATACCCTATCGATTCTGTTGAAGATGGTATGAATGAAAATGATTGGGATGGATGGAAAATATTAACCGATAAAATCGGTGCTAAATGCCAGTTGGTTGGCGATGATTTATTTGTAACCAATGTAGATTTCTTAAAAAAGGGAATTGAAATGGGTTGTGCTAATTCAATTTTGATAAAAGTAAATCAAATAGGTACATTAACTGAAACTTTAGATGCGATTGAAATGGCGCACCGTGCTGGTTATACCAGCGTAACCTCCCACCGCTCCGGCGAAACTGAAGATGCTACCATTGCTGATATTGCTGTGGCTACTAACTCCGGACAAATCAAAACAGGTTCCTTGAGTCGTTCGGATAGGATGGCTAAGTATAATCAGTTGTTGAGGATTGAAGAAGAGTTGGGAGATAAAGCGCAATATGGTTGATAAGAATATCCAATTATAGATTATAAAGGAAGGCGTACAATGGTACGCCTTTTTTGTTGGAGATAACATTTTTAGAGACGCACAGCTTTGCGTCTTTTTTTTGATGTTAATATTATCAGACGCACAGCAGTGCGTCTCTACAGATTTGTTGTTTTATGATAATAGTAATGGTGCAATAATTTCCACCAAATCCAATTTAATTATTTCCCAATATTTATGTTTTAAACAAATGGGATCGAAATCGGTATCTGCATCTTCAAACTTAATAAACTGGGTTAGAATTTCTTGTCTATTGTGGTTGTAAGGATACCGTTCTTCGTGTAGTTGAAGCATTTTATCTAGGGTGAATTTTTCCAACAATTCATGTATATCCCAAAAATCTTTTTTACGCCCACCTCTCGAAACTACCTCTATTTTCATAGCAATAATCTCTTCTATGCTTGCTAAACGCAGTCCTTCTTTTTCTATGGCAGGTCGAATATAAGTGTCTGTATAATACAAATCCAATTTAATACATTCATTGGCAGATTCACCTACATAATACGATTTCCCCATACCTATAATAGCGGTATTTGACGTATCAACATAGGTGTAGTTATTTCTTAAAAATAAATCTATGGCTTTGAAATCGACTGAATTATAAGCGGCATCAGTAAATAAATCAATATCCACCGATTCGCGATGACCTAGTTGTAAACTTAAGGAAGTGCCTCCAACCAAGCGGAATGATTTCAATTCCTCTGCCTGCATCAACTTTTTTAAGGTAGCAAGGAGGAGAGGTGAAATGGTATTGTAAAATAAGATTTTTGGCATTTGTTATTCGGGGTTTAAAATGGATTCAATACATTCGTTTCCATAAAAGCGAGTAATTTCTGCTTTCTCCATTTCATTTCCTCGTTCAAAAATACGATTGATAACGGCTATTTTATGTTTCACCCAATCAATTTTCTTTAGTTCGGTATCCCAAAAAACTACCGGACGAATCTTACTTAAATCTGGATGAAAATTCTTGGCTAGTTTTTTCTTTTGCTCTTCAATATCATTGTAAGCTTGAAGAATCATAAAATAACCCTCTTCTAAGCCCAAGGCATGCTCAATCTTTAACGACAATCCTACATTCATCCTACGCTTTCCCTTACTAATGGTCGCAATGGTTTGAGGAAACTCATTGATAGAATTAGCAAAACTTCCCTTTGCTAATTTTCTTTTTTTGAGCTCCCGAGCTAAGATAATACCTGGGTGTATGCCTTTTATTATTGAGATTGTTGAGTCCATAAACTAAATTGTTTTTACAAAGATATAAAAAATAAACAGAATTGTTTATTTTTATAAGTGAAATTATTTTGAAATTTAACCCCTCCGCCTTTGCTCGGGGCTGTCCAAAAAAGAAGCAATTCTCATTAAGGAATTGCTTCTTTTTTGGACAGCCCCGAGCAGAATAACCGAAATTATATTTTCAGTAGAAATTCCTTGAATTCAACAAACTCTTTCGATAAACCAATACTTTGTTTAGTACCTTTCATAAAGGCTTGTAGTTTTTCGGGAATGGCAACTTTTTTACCGATACTATTTTCAACTGTTTCTAAAAATTTAGCAGGGTGGGCGGTTTCGAGGAAGATACCTACTTCATCCGATTTAAGGCCATCTTCTAAGGCTAAATATCCACAAGCTCCGTGTGGGTCAAGTATGTAGCCTGTTTCTTGGTAGCAAGCTTTCATGGCGGCATTAATTTGGTCGTCATTGTAGCGAGCACCACTGATATCTTTGCGGATAGCATCTACCGAATTGTTATATAAGTCGATTATACGTGCAAAGTTGCTTGGATCGCCTACGTCCATGGCATTTGCAAGGGTACTTACGGATGGGCGTGGTTTGTATTCGCCTGTTTGCAGGTATTGAAAGAAAATGTCGTTGTTGTTATTAGAAGCAATAAAACGGCTAATGGGTAAGCCCATGCGTTTACCAAAGAGTCCGGCGGTAATATTACCAAAGTTACCGCTAGGTACACACATCACTATTTTTTTATTTTTCTCTAATTTTTTGATTTGTGCGTAGGCATAAAAATAATAAAATGCTTGTGGTAAAAAGCGTGCAACATTAATAGAGTTGGCTGAAGTAAGTTTGTGTTTGGCGTTTAATTCTTCATCCATAAAGGCTGATTT
>JAFGVL010000011.1 GCA_016938015.1 Paludibacteraceae bacterium | reverse complement strand
CGCGATATATTTTAAACTACAAATGTAGCTCTTTTTTTTAATTCTCTTATTCTATAACTTGTGTAAGCCTAATACGAACTGACGTCCACCGCGGCGGATATGAGCCCAACGAGCTACCACTGCTCCACTCTTTCTTCCACAATAATTTGTGAATGCAAAAGTACTGCTTTTTTCTATACAAACAAGTTTTTATCGTTATTTCTTTACCTTTTCAACATATTTAATCTTTCATACATCAATTAACATTTTTAAAATACTAATTCACAATAGAATAAAAACAATACTTCCATAAATATATTTTTGTGAAGCACAAAAAGAAAAATTTATATGTTTTTAATTAAATATTATGATTGCTATATATAAACAAATTCTAAGTTATTTGTTAATTAAAATGATTTTAAAAATTTAATGCATATTTAGTATTAAATTATTAAAATTTTTATATTTTTGTGCTTTACAATATTGTTATAAAACATTAAAAATGGTAAAAAAGCAAGCTATTGAAATTGTTGGGATTGAAGAAATCCATGACTTTTGGGATGTTCTAACAGAAGACCAAAGAGCATATCTTAAAGCAAATATGACTGTTCAACATTTTAAGAAAAACGAATTAATCCACAGCGAAGGAGACATCCCAACACACATGATGATTTTAATTCGAGGCAAAATTAAAATTTACAAAGCCGGTGTTGGTGGAAGAAGTCAAATAGTTAGAATGCTAAAACCATTTGAATATTTTGGGTATCGTGCCATTTTTGCTTCAAGAACAGGTGGTTTTGATGGATATAATACCAACGCCAGAGCTTTTGATGCCTGTTCTATTTACATGATACCTGCAGATGTTATAAAACGATTACTACAACAAAACGCCTTACTAGCCTACTCTTTTATTGAACGATTATCTGAAGATTTAGGTGCTTCAGACAGAAGAATGGTAAATTTAACACAAAAACATATTAGAGGTCGTTTAGCTGAAGCCTTATTGTTTTTAAAAGATAATTATGGTCTAGAAGAAGATGGTGCTACAATAAACATTTATTTGGCCAGAGAGGATATTGCAAACCTATCCAACATGACTACATCAAATGCCATCAGAACTCTTTCAAATTTTGCTGCTGAAATGGTAATCGCCTTAGACGGACGAAAAATTAAAATTATTGACTTCGATAAACTCCATAAAATTAGTAGAATGGGGTAATAAATCTCTTACTATGAAAAACCGGATTAAGGCTTGCTATTTTTAGCAAGCCTTAATTTTTATTACACACTAATCTATTAAAATGGGTTAATAAATAAGAGCTCGATGAAAACTAAATATTATATTTGTATTTTAATAAAACAATTTTATTCAATTACATGAAACGATTCTTCACAAAATCATTTTTCAAAAAAATACGTTTTAAATATAAGGTTTCTATATTAAACGAAAACACCCTAGAAGAAACTTTTTATATCCGTTTATCCCGATTAAATGTGTTTTTAGTTACATGTTCTTTTCTTGCTATTGCATTCACTATCAATTCGTTACTTATCATAAAATCACCACTAAAACAATTTTTACCGGGTTACGAAAACACCAATATTAGAGCGGATATTATTCACAGCACTATGTTGGTCGACTCTTTAAAATACAAGGTAGAGAAACAAGAAGAATACATTGACGTATTACGTAATCTGTTAAGCGGAGATATTAAAAGTGAAAAGGTAGTTTCAATAGATACATTGGCATTAAAAGAAAGAGAAAAAGTATTGCTTGGAAAATCGAAAAACGAAGAAGAATTTTGCGAAAAATTTGAGCAAGAAGAACAATATAATTTAAGCATCTTGAGTACTCCAAAGACTCAAAAAGCCGATGTTTTTTTTAAACCTGTAAAAGGAGTTATCACAAAAAAATTCAACTTTAAAAATTCGAGTCACGGTATCACTATTGCTACTACTCCTAACGAAAATGTGACATCAGTTCTCGATGGAACCGTTGTTTTTAGTGCATTTACAATAGAAGATGGCTATGTAATTGTAATTGAACACAACAACGAATTTACTTCGGTTTACAAAAACAACAGCTCTTTATTAACTTCAACAGGAGCAAATGTAAAAGCCGGAGAGTCTATTGCTCTAGTTGGTAGAACAGAAAAAAAATCAGAATCTAATTTTCTTAAATTTGAGCTTTGGCAAAAAGGAAAAGCTTTAAATCCCGAAGATTATATTATTTTTTAACAAAGCGTATGACTTCAAAAAAAATAAAAACCATAGCTATATTAGGTTCTACCGGATCAATTGGCACTCAAGCCTTAGATATAATAAGAGAAAATCCGGATTTGTTTGAAGTATATGCACTTACTGCAAACAACAATTCAGAATTACTTATAAAACAAGCCAAAGAGTTTAAGCCGGAAGTAGTTGTTATTGCAAATACCGATAAATACAATGAAATTAAAGAAGCCCTAGAAAAACTTCCAATCAAAGTATTTGCCGGCAACGATGCTATTTCGCAAGTATCTGAAATGGAACCTATTGATATCGTTTTAACGGCAATGGTTGGTTATTCCGGATTAAAACCAACAATTTCGGCCATTAGAGCAAAAAAGACAATTGCCTTAGCTAACAAAGAAACACTTGTAGTAGCAGGCGAATTGATAACATCCTTAGCCATAGAAAACACCACTCCCATAATACCTGTCGATTCGGAACACTCTGCTATTTTTCAATGTCTTGTTGGTGAAAATTTAGACAGCATAGAAAAAGTCATTCTTACTGCCTCCGGAGGCCCCTTTCGCATCAAAAGCTACGAAGAGTTAGCTCTTGTAACAAAAAATCAAGCCTTAAAGCACCCTAATTGGGAAATGGGAGCAAAAATCACCATCGATTCTGCTACAATGATGAACAAAGGATTTGAAGTAATTGAAGCCAAATGGTTATTTGGGGTTAAACCCGAACAGATTAATGTGGTAGTTCATCCACAATCAATTATACATTCGATGGTACAATTTTCCGACGGAAGTATTAAAGCACAAATGGGATTACCCGATATGAAACTTCCTATTCAATATGCTTTTGGATATCCTACACGT
>JAFGVL010000104.1 GCA_016938015.1 Paludibacteraceae bacterium | reverse complement strand
GCTGAGATGTTTTATTATGGCCCTCGTCGCACAGATGTAATTGTACGTTATATACGTTTCCGACCAGGATTTCCCTTGAATGATGATGGAACACCTATGTTAAGTAATACAATTGTTACATATGGTTCTGATTTAGAAAATTATCAAAATGTAATTCTTGACCATTGCACTATGAGTTGGGCGAACGAAGAATGTTTGGCTACTTACGACACAAAAAATGTAACTGTACAATGGAGTATGATTAATGAAGGTTTGTATTGTGCATATCATAAAAAAGGATTGCGCTCGTATGGTGGTGTTTGGGGCGGACAGTTTGCAAGTTATCACCATAATCTTATAGCACACCAACACTCTCGTACTGTACGATTCAATGGTTCTCGTGCTCATGACACTATTGCTGTGGTAGATTACAGTAATAATGTGGTTTATAATTGGGGAAGTTCGGATGCAACTTATGGTGGTGAAATTGAAATACCGGGAGGTCGTTCAGAAATTAATCTTCAAAATAATTATTATAAAAAAGGGCCTATATTGGCTTCTAGCTCATCAACTCCATCTCTTTCAAATAAAGGTCATCGTTTGGTTCTTTTGTATGATATAGCAAGTCCGATATATGGTAGAGGGCAACATTTTGTAAATGGTAATTATATTGATGGATATCCAACTGTAACAGCAAATAATTGGTTATTTGGAGTTCAGATGAAATATTATTCTGATACAACAACTGCTTATCCATTGTTTAGATTAATAACATCTTCTTCTGAAGTTACGCCTTCTATAGTAAGTACTTTAGATGATGCAACAACAGCTTATGCTGATGTTTTACTAAATGCCGGTGCTATTTTGCCTTTTAGAGATGCTCATGACAGACGTATTGTAAATGAAGTTCAAACACGTACAGCTACTGGATATGGTTCAATAGCAACCTATACAAACAATGGTGCTACTTTTACTAACTCAACCTATTTAAATAAGATATGGGGTATCATCGATGACCCGGCAGTAGTTGGTGGTTGGCCGGTATTTAGCACAGGAACGGTTCCTGTCGATACCGATAATGACGGAATGCCCGACGATTTTGAAATCGCCAACAGTTTAAATTCAACAGACTCTATCGATGGTAATAGCATTGCTCCAAGTGGATATACTTGGTTGGAAGAATATTTAAACAGTATTGTTTCTCCAACTGATTTTTTACAGGCTCCCTTTAATTTAAAAGTAAGTTTAAATGCATCTAACAAACCTCAACTTAGTTGGCAGGATGTTTCTGATTTGGAAGAAAATTATGTGATAGAACGAGCTCCTGTTGGTACCACCGATTTTGCGGTTATTGATACCGTTGATGCAAACTCAACAACTACAATTGATACAACAGCCAATGGAGCAACTTATATTTATAGAGTGAAGGCTATTACCACCACGTTACAATCGGCTTATTGTAATACGGTTGAGATAGCTGTGCCTGTTGGAAACTCGTTATTTGTCATTAAGAATTTATTTGTATTTCCTAATCCGGTAGCAAATAAGCTAACAATACAAGCTGAAGAAATCCTTGAAAGGCTTGATATTTATGGTATAAACGGTGTGTTGGTTCAATCTGAAATGGCAAATGCTAATAAAGTAATACTACCGATGGATACTTATCCAAAAGGAGTTTATACCTTAAAAATTTACGCTAAAAATGGCGCTGAATCAACAGTTAAGCTTATAAAAGAATAGCTATGAAAAACACCTTAATTACTATTTTTATCTTATTTTCATCTTGTTTGTTGCTTGTTGCTTGCGAAAAAGAATTGCCCGAAGATGCCGTTTACGACCCTCGTTTTGAAAAAACGGATGCTATTTGCAGTCAGGCTAAAGAGCTTTTGCAAGAAGTTGATTTTATCTTTATGAGAAATAATTCGTTGGTAGAATTATATACTCAAACCACCGATGATAAAAATATTAGTTTAGTGCCTCATTTCGAAAATATTCCTGAAAACCTCTCGGCAACGTACAATGTAATTCGTAATAGAGACGGAAATGTGATGTATGTGGCAGAATTTCCTTACGGCGAATCGGGCGATTGGGAAAATATTTACGAAAGCGTGTTTAATGACGAAGGTGATTTGATTTTGTTTGTGCGTAAAAGCAGCTTTTTGTATAGCGATAGTATTAATACAGATATTGTTGTATTCGAAAAATCGGAATACTATTATAACAGCAATCATAAACTGCTTAAAAAAACCTATGAAATTAAGTTTGCCGACCAAACGGGAGTTCCTCAAGGTGTAAAAATTGATTATGCCTACCGATTTCCGTATGAAAAATACAAAACCCGTAAAAAGTGGTTAAGAGCGCATGGGTTGAAGAAATAGGATTTGACGTATAATTATAAAACGCAAAGCACGCTAAGTTGTCAGTCAACTTAGCGTGCTTTGCGTTTATTCTTTTAGGTAAAATTTATTCCATTTTTGGCTACTCTTATTTAAGTATTTTTGCCGAAATAATGCGGACATCTTTTAAGGGTCGTGTATTCATATCTACCGGAAGTAACGATATCTTTTCTACCACATCTAATCCTTCAATTACTTCACCAAAAATAGTGTATTCGTTATCCATAAAAGGAGCTCCACCAACAGTTGTATATGCTTTTCGTTGTTCGGGGGTAAACAGAAAAACCTGTTCGTTTTTCATATCTTTTTCAGCCTGATTTACTAAACTATCTTGAAATGCTTGTAAAAGTAATGAGTCTCCACTTAAACTAATAGCCGAAATTTTATTTCTGTTTTTTGCAACAATACGTTGCCAAACAAGGTTTAGTTGCCTGTTGTAAGCATCCAATTCTAGCGTATCTAAATCGGCCGAAGTATAGACTTGTCCTTGTATAATACAAAATTGAGATCCGTTAGATTTTTTATCCGGATTTTCTGTATCGGGCAAACGAGCGGCAGATAACATACCTCTTTTATGAAATAATTGAGGGTGTATTTCCGCCTTAATGGTGTAGTCAGGGCCACCACTTCCTAACAAACGGTTATGATTAGCTTCTTTCGAATTTGGATCGCCCGTTTGAATTAAAAAATTTTTAATGGCACGATGAAAAATCATTCCGTCGTAGTAGCCGTCTTCAACCAATTTAACAAAATTATCGCGGTGAAGCGGGGTTTCTTTGAAAAGTTTTACTTGTATAGTTCCTGCTGTAGTTTCAAATTCAACAATAGGCTCTTCGTTTTTTTTGCAAGAGGGTATTGATAATAGAAGCATGCATACCACTATAGAAATTACTTGCTTCATGGAGTTAGTGTTTTTTTAATCCGTTAAATAAAAGCTGAATAATTTGTTCTTTTTGAGTTTCTAATTTTTTGCTTATGCGCTCGCGTATAAAAGGTCTTTCGAGCCCCTTAAGTGAATACAAAGCAATTAAAGCATATAGATCAGTATCTTTGCATTCGAAAATATTTTGTTGAACGCCATCTTCCAAAATTTTTTTTATCATTTGGATTTCAAGTATATCTACTCGCTGACGTGCTCTTTCTACCTCATAAATATCTCGAAAGAAATTTGCCCGCAAAGAACCGTTTCTTGTAATGGACTCTTTAATAGCATATTGACGGGTTATAATATAATCAACAAGCATTTCATCAGGAGGGAGCGGTTTTTTAGTAACAGCCTCCAATTTTTCCATAAGCAGTGTAAGTTCCCGATCAATAACCGCTAAATAAATATCATTTTTACTTTTAAAATAAGTGTATAGCGTGCGGCGTCCTTTTTTCGAGGCATAGGCAATATCATTCATGGTAATGTTATCTTTCCCCGATACAGCAAAGAGCTTGCGTGCTACATCTACCAACATATCTCTTGTTTTTGCTATTCCCATTACTTATAACATTTAGTTTCCCATTTCTCTATACTCGCAAAAGTAAGTGCTTTTATCTGATTTTCAAAAAAAATAGAATGTTGTTTTTTGACTTTCTCCCTGTTGATAATTACAACGAATTTGAGTATTTTTGCAGCTTAAATAGAGCAAAGAATAAAGAGCAAAGAATAAAGACAATGCGAAGGATTAATATTTTCAAAGTCCATACTCCTTGTTTTTTACTCTTTATTCTAAAATAGAAATTAGAAAATCAATAATAGGACATAAACTGATGTTTGAAAACTTAAGTGAAAGACTGGAACGGTCGTTTAAAATTTTAAAAGGACAAGGTAAAATTTCTGAAATAAATGTTGCCGAAACACTTAAAGATGTTCGGAAAGCATTGTTGGATGCCGATGTAAACTACAAAACAGCCAAGCAGTTTACCGAAGATGTAAAAGAAAAAGCCTTGGGTATGAATGTGCTTACTGCCCTTCAACCTAGTCAGGTAATGGTAAAAGTGGTGCACGATGAGTTAGCTGCTTTAATGGGTGGTAGCAATGTTGATATTAATACAAAAGGTTCGCCGGCAGTAATATTAATGTCGGGGTTGCAAGGTTCCGGTAAAACTACTTTTTCGGGCAAATTAGCCAATATGCTCAAAAGCAAACGAGGAAAAAATCCTTTGTTGGTTGCTTGCGATGTGTATCGTCCGGCTGCTATTGAGCAATTAAGAGTGTTGGGCGCACAAATAAATGTACCTGTTTTTGCCGATGAGGCTGAAAAAAATCCCGTGGCTATTGCCGAAAAAGCCATTAAACATGCCAAACTAAATGGTCATGATTTGGTAATTATCGATACTGCCGGACGATTAGCGGTTGATGAGTTAATGATGAACGAGATAGCGGCCATCAAAAAAGCCATCAATCCGCAAGAAATTTTGTTTGTGGTCGATTCAATGACCGGACAAGATGCTGTGAATACTGCCAAAGAATTTAACGACCGATTGGATTTTGACGGAGTAGTATTAACAAAACTCGATGGTGATACCCGTGGTGGAGCTGCTTTATCTATTCGTTCGGTGGTAAATAAACCCATTAAGTTTGTAGGTACAGGGGAGAAAATGGAGGCTATCGATGCTTTCCACCCTGAACGTATGGCCGACCGTATTTTGGGGATGGGAGATATCGTTTCGTTGGTAGAAAGAGCCGAAGAACAATACAATGAGGAAGAAGCACGTCGTTTGCAAAAGAAAATTGCCAAAAACCAATTCGATTTTAACGATTTTCTTTCTCAAATTGCCCAAATCAAAAAAATGGGTAACTTAAAAGATCTTGCTTCCATGATTCCCGGCGTTGGTAAAGCCATGAAAAATGTAGATATTGACGATAATGCATTTAAGGGAGTAGAAGCGATAATTCACTCAATGACTCCCGAAGAGCGCACAAATCCTTCATTATTAAACGGTAGCCGTCGTAATCGTATTGCTAAAGGAAGCGGAACCAGCATACAAGAAGTTAATCGTTTACTAAAACAGTTTGAAGATACACGCAAAATGATGCACAATTTCTCACAGAACAAAGGCAAACTGCCGATGATGAGAAGATAATTAGCAAATGTGCAAATTAGATAATTAGCCAATTGGTAATTCATTTGCTAATCTGCTAATCATCTAATTTGCTAATTAATTTATATATATATGCAATTAATAGACGGAAAAGCAATAGCCGACCAAGTGAAGCAAGAAATTGCGGCAGAGGTAGCAGAGATAGTAGCTAAAGGTGGAAAACAACCTCATTTGGCAGTGATTATAGTTGGTCACGATGGTGGTAGTGAAACCTATGTTGCCAGTAAGGTAAAATCATGCCAACAAGTAGGTTTCAAATCAACTCACTTAGCCTTTGAAGATACCATTACGGAGGTAGAACTTTTAGCAGAAGTTGAGAAACTTAATAATAATCCGGATGTAGATGGGTTTATTGTGCAATTGCCTCTTCCAAAACATATTAACGAAGAAAAAGTAATTGAAGCAATAGACTATCGCAAAGATGTAGACGGTTTTCATCCTATCAATGTAGGTAGAACTTCTATTGGTTTACCATCTTTTGTTTCGGCTACTCCGGCAGGAATAATGGAGCTTATTAAACGCTACAAAATTGAAACTTCGGGTAAGCACTGTGTGGTGATTGGCCGTAGTAATATTGTGGGTAAACCAATTTCCGGATTAATGATTCAAAAAGGATATCCCGGCGATGCCACTGTAACTGTTTGTCATAGCCGTACCAAAAACTTACAAGAAATTTGCTTGCAAGCAGATATTATTATCGCAGCGATTGGAGTGCCTAATTTTGTAAAAGGAAGCATGGTAAAAGACGGAGCTGTGGTAATCGACGTAGGAACTACCCGCGTACCATCTACCGAAACCAAATCCGGTTTTAGATTGTGTGGTGATGTAGATTTCAAAGAAGTTTCACCTAAATGCTCGTATATCACACCGGTACCGGGTGGCGTAGGACCCATGACTATTGTGTCCTTGTTGAAGAATACCCTTCTGGCAGGTAAGAAGGAAATATTTAAATAATATGCCAATAATTAAATGTGCCAATCTGCCAGTGAAAAAAGATTCTTCTAATTGGTACATTGGCATATTTTTACATTAGCACATTGAGTAATGATTAAACCCGATAAACTATTTTACACCCCGGCATATTTAGGAAAGGAACTTAACTACACCTTACCCGAAGAAGAATCGCAACATGCGGTAAAAGTGTTGCGTATGCAAGTAGGAGAGACCATTCATTTAATTAATGGTAAAGGAGGTTTATTTGAGGCAGAAATTATAAATCCACATCCAAAGCGTTGCGAGTTAAATATACTAAGTTCGGTGTTTGAATTTGGTAAGCGCGATTTCTATTTACATATTGCTATTGCTCCCACAAAAATGAACGAGCGTTTGGAGTGGTTTTTAGAAAAAGCTACCGAGATTGGGATTGATGAAATTACGCCCGTAATTTGTCGCTATTCTGAACGCAAGGAAGTAAAGTTGCCACGTATGGAAAAAATTGTTGTGGCTGCCATGAAACAGTCTGTAAAAGCGTACCTGCCAATAATTAACGAAGCCTGTTCTTTTGAACAATTTATTAAAAAATTTCCCGCTTCGCAAAAGTATATTGCTCATTGTTATCAAGAGGAAAAAGCGTTATTGCAACATGTTTACAAAAAGGGTTTGGATGTGCTTTTATTAATAGGTCCCGAGGGCGATTTTAGTACCGATGAAGTGAAACTGGCGGTAGAATATGGTTATACTCCTGTTTCGTTGGGCATGAGTCGCCTGCGAACAGAAACTGCCGGTGTGGTGGCTTGTCATACTGTGAATTTATTGAACGAATAATTGTTAGTTCGAATGCAAGTTGTCAATATATAGTTGCAACAGGAATAATAACAATCAGTTCTAAATGATATATTTGTATAAAAATTATTGTTATGAAAAAATCTACTTTTATTCTTGTTGCGCTTATTACGTTTGCATTAGTTAGTTGTGCCTCGGGACGCAAACCCCAACGTCCACGTCCATTACCAAAAGGACGTCGTCATGGTGGTAGTGTTGTAATGGTTCCTGTGCAACATCCGGTGGTACAAACTATAGGCTAAGAACATTAAAACATACTCTATAAAGAAAGAGCGTGTTTTAGTGCAAAATATCCTAGTTGTAAAGCTATTATTCTTTTTTAGAGAAGTCTTTTTTTTGTTTCTAAAGATTAAGCATTTATTATGTTTTATACAGGCTTTTTTACTACATTTTTACCGGAACTTTTCATGGTTCTTTGTATGGCTTTTTATTTTATATCAAGCCCTCTAAAAGAACCTAAATCTCAAGATTATAAGCATGATACTCATAAATTGAGTGTAAGCTATTGTGAGAAATCTATCCAACAAACATCTACATGCAAGCTCGCAAAATTCAAATCATTTGAATATAGTTCAGCTTTTTATCACGAAATCCCAATATTTAATTTTTTTTGTACTCCTTTTTTTAAAGAAAAGGTTTCTATTTCGTTTAACTCAAAATACGATAACGTAAGCTATCAAAGGCTATTTTATCGTCCTCCTCCTTCATTTTAAATTATAGTGTTTTTATGTATAAGATAACTCGGTTTATCTTATAATATTATTTATCAAAGCAGATTAAAAAACGCATTGTGTTTATTTCTGCATTGTATTTACGTGTAATTTAATTAAACTTTTAAAATGAAGAAAATATTATTTATAAGCATAATAAGTCTTATAGCTGTCCGATTACTTGCATTAAATTCTGTTCAAGATTCTATTTTATTAAAAGATGTAGTTATACATTCACCTAAAGATGTATATGCATTAAAAAATTTACCTGTAACATATTATTCGATGGGCTTAAAGTGTATTGAGAGTAAACAAATAGGTTCTCTCAAAGACATATCCCTATTTGTTCCTAATTTTTATATTCCCGATTATGGTTCTAAAATCACTTCATCAATTTATGTAAGAGGGATTGGTTCTCGAATGAACGAGCCTTCTGTAGCTTTGTATATTGATGATATTCCTTATTTAGACAAAAGTGGTTTTGATTTTGATTTTTACGATATCCAATCACTTAAATTTTTACAAGGGCCACAAGGTACATTATACGGAAGAAATGCTATTGGAGGTCTGTTAAATATCTATACAATATCTCCTTTGTATTATCAAGGTACACGTATTAATTTTTCATACGGAAATTATAATGATATAAAAGTGGGTTTGTCTCATTATAAAAAAATCAACGAAAAATTAGGTGTATCATTCTCTGCATATTATAAGAAAAATGATGGTTATTTTATCAATAATTTTGATGGAGAGAAAAATAGTTCGGAGTCATCCGGCGGACGACTTAAGTTGGAATGGAAGCTAACAGATAAATGGAAGGCAAGCCTGAATGTTTTGTATGATCATGTATCCCAACAGGCATATCCTTATGCCGGCTATGATACCTTAACATTACGTGCTAAAGAAATAAATTATAACGAAGATGGTTCTTATTTAAGAGATGTTTTTGGCGGTGGACTTTCATTTCAAAGAGAAGGAAAATACGTTTTGTTTACTTCTGCCACAGGATTTCAATATTTAACAGATAGAATGTTGATTGATCAAGATTTTACCTCGGATTCTATTTTTTCATTAAAACAAAAACAAAAAATACAATCTCTTACTCAGGAATTAGTTTTTCGTTCTAAAAATGAAAAGCCATACCAATGGGTAAGTGGGTTATTCGCTTTTTATAAAGGATTAGAGATAGCTTCGCCTATGACTTTTAGATCGGGAGGTATAGATATGTTACAAGGCTATATGGATGCGGCTAAAATTGCCAATCCGGCAATGCCTACTATAACAATATTAAATCGAGAAATGAATATCCCGGGTGATTATGAAAATCCAATACTTGGCTGTGCATTATACCATGAATCTACGTATAATTTCAGTAAAAAATTTTCTGTTACAGGAGGTATTCGTTTTGATTACGAGACAACAAAGATTAATTACAATACTTCTGCAACTTTACAAACCAGCTTAAAAGTATCGCCCTCACCTTATGTGCCATTGATGTATGTGGATTCTACGTATTCTTTAAACGGTACCTTAAATAATGAGTTTTGGCAAGTGTTACCAAAGTTGGCTTTAAAATATGATTTTACCAAAATGATTAAAGCATATGCTAGTGTAAGTAAAGGCTATAAAGCAGGGGGGTATAATTATGCTATGTTCTCTGATGTGCTTCAATCTCAGATTCAAAAAAAACCTGAGGTTGATATTGAAAAGGCCATAAGGTATGAGCCGGAGTATTTATGGAACTACGAATTAGGAACACATTTGGAGCTTTTAAAAGATAAACTTTTTTCTGATATTGCTCTATTTTATATTGATGACAATAATCAACAGATGGTTACTTCTATATCTAATGGCAGTCGTGTTATTACTAATGCAGAAAAGGTGCAAAGTTATGGATTAGAGGCTGTTGTGCGTGCAAATGTAAATCGTAATTTGTTGTTGAATGCAGCTTACGGTTACACGTGTGCTACGTTTAAGAAATATAGTGTAGATAGTGTTAGTTATTCCGGAAAGAAGGTTCCTTTTGTGCCTGAAAACACTTTGTCAATAGGGGTAGAATATAATCTCAATTTAAATAAAAAATACCTGGATAAGATTATTTTTGGAATTCAATATGCAGGTGTAGGTAAGATATATTGGAATGAAAAGAATAGTTTATATCAAGATTTTTATCAGTTATTAAATGGAGAAATTTCTTTTTCTAATAAATCTTTTACGCTTACAACGTGGATTAAAAATGCGCTGAATCAAGATTATAATACTTTTTACTTTGAATCTCTAAGAAAATCTTTTGTGCAGAAAGGATTACCGGTTATGTGTGGAGTAAATATCAGGTATTCTTTTTAATAGAAGGAATAAGGAGTATTAATGACTAGTCCTACTAAACCTGTTAAGGGTTATTTAGGACTAGTCATATTTTTTTTTAAAATCCACGAATAGCTTCAATACCCGGAAGCACTTTGCCTTCCATATATTCTAGCATAGCACCACCACCGGTTGATACATAACTTACTTTATCTGC
>JAFGVL010000103.1 GCA_016938015.1 Paludibacteraceae bacterium | reverse complement strand
TTTTTAAGATAAACACTTCTGAAAATTATAATCTGGCTGCATAAGACACAAAAAAAGAGCTGTCTTTTTGGACAGCCCCTTTTTTATGTGTCAACTAGTTGTTAATCTTCGTCTCCAAAGGTAAACAAATAACCTATATTTAGTTGCCAAGCATTGGTGTTGAAAGAATTTTCTACAAAGCTTTCGCCAAAACCTTGGCAGTATCTTATTTCGCCCAATAATCTGCCCGGCCCTAATTTGTAGGTAACGCCACCACCAACGTGAAATCCTAGATCCATTTTTTCAATTACTGTATTGTCGTCCATTACAGAAGTAACGGTTTTTTTATCTCCAACAATCCATTCATCTCTTAATGGTGCTGCAATATAAGGACCGGCTACCCCGAATACTTTAAATTTTTCTTTGCCACCACTAATTTTAAGCAATAAGGGTAATTCTAAATAACCAAAAGTGCGTCTGTCTCCGTTAGATAATTTGCTTCCTTTTCTGGCATAATTAACTTCCATTTGAAACGAAACGGGGCTGGTATATCCAAAGTTGCATACTAAGCCTACATTTGATCGTAGGGTTCGGTAATAAGAATTTGAAGGGACAGGTATATTGTCATAAATTCTGGTGCTTTGAAGTCCTCCTTTTAAACCCAAGGCTGTTCCTGCCGAAAGGCTAACCATCATACTTAATCCTGTAAAAAGTAGCATTAGTTTTTTCATATCATTGGTATATTAGTTAATAAAATAAAGTTTCAAATATAAGAAATTTATTAGCACAACGGAAACTCAATAAAAAAACTGGTGCCAATAGTTGTTTTGGTTTTAAACCATATTTTACCGCCACTGCTCTCTACAATATTTTTTACAATAGCTAAGCCTAAGCCCATACCGCTCGATTTGGTAGTAAAATTGGGCGAAAAAAGTAAGGTTTCGGCTTCTTTAGATACGCCCATTCCGTTGTCTTTTATTTCTATACACACTGTATTGTTTTTTACTTGGGTGTGTATGGTAATTATTCCTTTTTTATTGCCGGGTATTGCTTGTATGGCATTTTTAATCAAGTTGTTAAATACTTGTGTGAGTTGTTCTTTATCGGCAAGTACAAATAGCTCTTTTGGATAGGGTTCAAAGTTTATTTTAACAAGCTCTTTGTTGTTTATAAAAAGGTTTACAACAGAGGCTAAACGTGCAGTAATATTTATTCGTTCTTGTTTTGCTTCGGGCATTTTGGCAAAATCGGAGAATGAGGTAGCAATGCGCGAAAGGTTTTCGATTTGCTCAATAAGCATAACCGAGGTTTTTTCAAAGTATTGATTGTATTGTTCGCTGCCCATTTTGTGTAAGCGTTGCAGTTGTTGTATGCTTAACTTCATGGGGGTTAACGGATTGTTTATTTCGTGCGTAATTTGTCTGGCCATTTGTTTCCATGCTACTTCGCGTTCTGTTTGAGCAAGTTTATCGGCACTTTTTTCGAGTTTATCAACCATTAAATTATATTGTTCTACCAATCGGCCTATTTCGTCGTTGCGGGTATACACCAGTTTTTCGTTTCTGCCTTTAAGGCTAAAACTTTTAATTTTGTTTTCTAAGGCTTTGATAGGTTTTGATAGCTGGTTATTTACTAAAAAACTAAGCAGTGTAGCTATAAAAATGATAAATAAATACACATTAATAATTACAGCCAATAAGCTAAAAGCTTGCTTTTGTATTTCGGTAGAGCTTAAAAATGAAGGAACCGCAATGTATCCTAACAGCTTATTTTTTTCGTTGTAAATTACTGTGTAAGCCGACAGGTAGTTGAGTTTGCCAATGTGTTCGGTTTGAGTAATTTCTTTTGCGCTATTAAAAAATGGACTAGGAGATATGCGGTAACTTAACAATCCTTTGGTAAAAATGATGGGTTGCGATGAGGCTACTAAAAACCCTTTTTCGTTGTAAATGTGTATGTCTGTTTCGTAGGTATTTGAAAGGTCTTGTAAAAAGAAGTTTAAATCAACAGTGTTGGTTTCTTTCAAGTTATTATATTGTTTGAGCGATTCTTGAATGTATTTTTGAATGTACCGGGTTTTGTTTTGCAACTCGTTGTTTTGTTTATTTTCATACTGCTTAATAATGTAATTTACTGAAAATAAAAAGATACTTAAAAAGCTGATTATCATTAAAAAAACAAAGGCTGTTTGTAAGCGCGATAAAAAGCTGGTGTCTTGGTTTTGATGTTTATTATTAAGGCGTATCAGTGTGCTAATAATGTACAAAATAATAAAATAAATGGCAAATAAATACGCTCCAAACACTATATATACGTAATAACCGTTTGTTTTTTCTTGGCTAATTACAAGGGTTGAGGTGGCATCAATTTTATACACATAGTGTATGTAATCGTTGTGTGTAAATGAATAAAAGTCTGTTGAGGCAGGTTGTATCCATTTCATGGTTTCGGGGTAGGGGTATTCGCCAATTTTTGAACTAATATGGTTGTTTTGATAACGAACTACCGATAAGGTATTGTTTGTAGTGTACGATTTTCCGGCATTTATAAGAGGCTCCGGATAACTGTAACTGGTGGTGCGCAGTGTAGAATAAAATTCGATGTAAATCAGTTCATCTTTTAAATCGATAAGCCCAATATAATCCATTTTAGAAAACTGGTCGGTACTGAAATAAAAAGAACTGTGTTTTACCTGTTCGGTATTTTTTAAGAGTTCATCGTAAAACGATTTTCGTTCCAGACTGTTTTTACTGGTACTTTCTTTATCGTAGAGGTATGTTTTTATATCGTAGTTCGACCAAAAACCTCTAAAATAGTTTTTCATCAAATAGCTTTGAAGTTCGTTTCCGGCATTTTCTTTTTTTGCAGCAATTTTTTGCAACGCTTCATCCTTGTATAATTTTTCTGTCATCTCTTCGAAAAGTATTTCAGAAAAAATATTTCTATCCATCATATCTCCCGAGCTCAAATTTTCGGCTAATGCTTTGTATTTGTTTTCTTGTTTAATGTTACTATGTGTAACCGAAAAATACACGATAAAACAAGTACAAAGAAGCAATAAGCCCGATAGGCTACTTAAGTTAATGTGTGTTTTTTGTTTGTAATAGATATAATCGAGGGTGCCGGTAATTAACAGATAAAAAACAGGAATAAAAGAGTATTCTTTGTTGATGTAGTAAGTGATAATAAATGCAACAAACGAAATCCCCGCATTACTTATAAAGTTAGCGTATGCGTGCTTGTATTTTTTTAATAACAGTAAGCTTTTTAAACGAATAAGCACAAATCCAATTATCCAACTGAATATTAAAAATACCGCTAATATGGAAGGAGATGTGATGTTTTCTAATTTATAAAGCGCAATCTCGAACGATGAATTGTAAATAATGCTGTTTAGTAACCAGCTTATTAACGCAAAAAAGGCAGCACTAATCACATTAATACTTAGTACCCAAAGTTGTTGCCTGTTTTTGCTTAGTGCAAACCTAGGGAAAGTTACTTTGGTATATAAAAAAGAAATTTCGGCCAGTAAAAAAATACTTACAATGGTAAGGTTGCCTAATGAGTTTAACAGGCTGCCCGATGCATAATAGATGGGATCGAAAAAATCTTGCGAAAACATCATGTAGGGCTCATTGAAATAGATGCCAAGGTAGATAAGTGCCGATAACCCTAAAAATGAATAGCTAAAATCTTTGAGTCCGGGTTTCTTTTTATGTTGAAGGATATAGCTGTTTTTACTTAACACGTATAATAAGCACAAGCCGATTATCCAAAACAACATACTCCAAATAGAAAGCGTTTTGTTGTACACGCTGATGTTTTCTTTGTGAAGAGTAAAGAGATACTCTTTTTCGGGAGAAAAAAGCGCATATTTGTCTGTTTTTGAGCCCTGTCGTAGTTCAATCCGACTGTCCATTTTATAGTCGGGTAGAAACTCGTTTATTAAGTAATTATTGGGTTCGGAGTAATTGTTTTTTATGCGGATTAATGCAACTAAACGAAAGTTTTTAAAACTTCGGGTGCGGTAAATACAGTAGCTGTGTTGAATTTCGATAAAGCCCGATTTTTTTTCGAAAGGCTTATAAAAAGGAGAGATACCAATTTCGTTTTCGGTCCAAAAACGTAAGGTGTCGTTGGTGTAAATATAAAAAGAAATATCCTCGCTGTTTTTTTGAGGTACATACCCTATGTTGGCAATTTCTTTTTGGAGCTCTTGTTCAATCTTTTTTAATTCGTTATCGGCAAAGGTAATTTTTTCATTTAAAACCTGTTGAATAGGTGTAATATTCAAATCGCTTTTTGACGATTTTGAATAATTATACTGAAAAATTGAGGCAATTAGAAAACAAATCAACATCAAGACAAAACCGATGTAGTAGCGTTTATGTTTTTGGTTAAAAACCAATCTTGTGGTGTATGTATTATTCATGGTGATAGGGTTCTCCTTTAAGTATGGTCATAGCCCTGTACAGTTGTTCTAAAAAAATAAGACGTACCATTTGGTGTGAAAAAGTCATGCTCGATAGCGAAATTTTGTCGTTGGCTCGTTGGTATAATTCATCCGAAAAACCGTACGGACCTCCAATTACAACTACCAGCCTTTTACTTACAACCGTCATTTTTTTTGCCAAGTAGTTTGCAAAACTTACCGAAGTAAAACTTTTCCCTTTATCGTCGAGCAAAATAACCTCATCCGATTCTTGTACAAACTTAAGAATTAGCTCCGAACTTTTTTCTTTTTGCAACTGAAACGATAAATTTTTTGTGTTTTTTGGTTCGGGTATAATTTCAAACTGAAAAGGCAAATAGTGGCAAAGTCGCTTTTGATAATCTTCAATAGCTTCTATCAAATACTTCTCATTTGTTTTCCCAATGGCTAATAAAACTAGTTTCATCCGATTTTAATTAAATTAAAGTTAATCCTTTTTATAGCAAGGCATTTACTCATAGCTGTTTACTAATTTTTTAAGTTATGCATTGTGGTATTAACAGCTTAAGTTATAAGTAAAGAGTAATTGCTTGTATTTCGCTAATTTTATTCAAAAATACATAAAAATCAATAGTTACAAGAAAAAAGAATTATTTTTGCCACCTTGTTGATGAATGAAACTAAATTTATGAAAGGTTTATAACTATTTGCCTTTATACGCATTGAATTGGTTTCTTGGTATTATATTTGAATACGCATTAAGTAAAAATTGAAAACGTAATGAAAAAACTGTTTACTCTATTTATTGTTGTTTTGTTTACTCAAATTTTACCTACTCAATACATAGATGCACAAACCACTAATAACGCCTCTGTTAAACTAATAAGAGCGTTAGAAACAGGAAATGCCGATGCATTGGCTACTTTGTTTAACGATAATGTGGAATTAGTGCTGCCTAAAACCGAAAATTTTTTTACCAAGCAACAAGCTAAAAGCATATTGACGGATTTTTTTAAAAAAAATCCGGTAATTGATTTTAATGTGTTGCACAAGGGAAATAAAGAAAATGCCTATTTTATTATAGGTACCATTGTTTCTTCGAGAGGAAGCTTTCGTGTTTCTGTTTTTTCTCGAAAATCAGGAACGCAAACATTTGTTTACCAATTACGTATAGAAGACCCCAATGAATAACTCTTACCACGAACTTATTAAGTATTGGTTTGCCGAAGATATTGGCGATGGCGACCACACTTCACTTTCTTGTATTCCTGAAACAGCTTTAGGAAAGTCGCAACTAATTATTAAAGAAAAAGGCGTATTGGCAGGCGTAGATGTTGCACGCGAAATTTTTCATGCTTTTGATCCTGAGCTAAAAATGCAAGTTTTTATTCAAGATGGAGCCCAAGTAAATGTAGGCGATATTGCTTTTGAGGTAGAAGGCAAGGTGCTTTCTTTGTTGCAAACCGAACGCTTAATGCTTAATATTATGCAACGAATGAGCGGTGTGGCAACGGTAACACGTACATATGCCCAACAATTGGAAGGACTAAAAACCAAGGTGTTAGATACCCGCAAAACAACACCCGGCTTACGCTTACTCGAAAAAGAAGCGGTAAAAATTGGTGGTGGCACCAATCACCGTATTGGTTTGTACGATATGATTTTGCTAAAAGATAACCACGTAGATTTTGCAGGCGGCATTGCCAATGCTATTAACCGAGCCAAACAATATTGCACCGAAAAAAAGAAACAGTTAAAGATTGAGATTGAAGTACGCAATTTTGATGAGCTTCAACAAGCATTATCTTGTGGAGTTGACCGTATTATGCTCGATAACTTTACTCCCGAAAATACACGCAAAGCTGTTCAAATTATTGCCGGTGCTTGCGAAACTGAATCTTCAGGAGGTATTACTTTTGATACCCTCCGTGCTTATGCCGAATGTGGTGTAGATTACATTTCTGTAGGAGCTCTAACGCACTCTGTTAAGAGCTTGGATATGAGTTTTAAAGCGGTGAAATAGTAATATTCTATTATTTAAATTAGTAAGTTAATTTAACAAAATTCTTTTCAAATTGATTTTTGTAATAACTATAACCGAATAATTCGAATTAAGGGTTGAAAAACAAATCATATTTCTATAGAGATTACTAATATCTACCTTAAATAGCAGCGTTTTATGTTTACAG
>JAFGVL010000102.1 GCA_016938015.1 Paludibacteraceae bacterium | reverse complement strand
TTTAAGCCAATCGCTCATTCTGAATTTCATTTTTGAGCTAGTGCTGTATCCTTCGGCAATAGTAGTCATTTTGATGTGTTTTGTTTTCTTCAAATCTTCTATCTGACTAGCATTAATTGTAATTTTAAAGGTATTTGAAGAAGCTGAAGTGGTTAAACCTTCGCTATTTACAACTCCTGCAGGTATAGTGTACTCGTACAGATTAAGGGTGCTAACAGGTAAATAGTTTTCATCTAAAAAGCGTAAGTATGTTTTTACACCCATTGGTAACATATTGGTTGTTTTAATACGTATTACGGCTTCTGTAATGTTATCTTCATCTAATAGATTGCTCAATGTTTCGCCCACATCTTTGATAGTGTCGGTAGATTGTATTGTACTGCCTTCATCCAACCAGAAAGGCATATTGATACCTACTTTTACTTTCACTTTGCTATCCCAAGTAATGAACTGACCGGAGGTGCTTGGATCTAAATCTTGCGTACCAAAGCTAAATTTGGCAGCAGCACTGTCCACTTTAATTTTAAACAGTTCGTTAATTTTCCCTTTATCCACATCTTTGTTTAGCGTAATGTTTGACGATTGCTCGCCGGTGGTATTATATGTAGCATCGTGGGTATAGCTTGTTGCCGCATTTATGTTAAAGGTTTCAGTAATATCTCCGTTAAAAGTTGCCGCTACCGAGTCAGCAGGAGTTGTACCGGTGGCAAAAGTTTTTAACCCTTTTATATTAAATAGCATGGGTACGCCTAAGTTACTTGTAATATCGAAAATAAATTCGGGGTTTGCAGGATACACCAATGAACCGTTAGGGAGTAATGAATATAAATCTAATTCAAGTCCTTCGTTTTGAGGAAGTAAATCTTGCCCTGTATTAAAATAGCCGTGAGCAACATATTTTACAGCATTAAGTTCGATGTTGATAGAGATAGAATCGCTACCGGTTAAAGGAGTAGAGCCGTCTCCATGAGCTATAATTTTGATAGGAAAGGTAGAGCTCAATTTGCCGTTTTCGGTACGAACAACGAAATTTTCTGATTCGAAGTCTTGTGTAGTAGTTGCTCCGGTTAAGTCCATTTTAACAACTTCGCCACCTTCACCTTCAAATTCCGGGGGTAACTCAATTTCAACACGTAAAAATCCTGCCGGTAGAGTAGTTATTACGGTGGCGGTTATAGTGGTGTTAAAAAACCGTATGCTGTCTACCCGTTGTTTGGCTAAATCGGTGTTAATATCATTAAAATCGTAAGTTTCTGTAACAGTATAAGTAATTTCTCCTGCAGGAATTTCTGCCGGTAAACCTGTTGTGGTACCCGGAGTTAAGAGTTTATGAATTTTTCCAAAGCTGTTTAAGTTGTTGTTGGCAGGGTTGGTATACTCCAGCGTGTCGGAAAAATACACGTTAACGCAACCCCCTTGTTCAGAAATGGTAATGTTTGAGTTGGTTTCTACACTGTCTAAAATGTCTTTCACGGTAACGGTAACTTCGCCAAGTGGTGCTGCCAAGTTGCCATCAAACCTCATTACATTCGATAAATTGTCCATGTTAATGTCTTCATCCATACACGATGTGAATAAAAGCATTGAGGCAGCTATTGTGCCGGCTACTAGTTTGCTAAGTCGGATAAATTTCATAAGCAGAGTTTTTAAATTCATAAATAAAGTGTTCAAAAGTAAAAAAAGTTTAACAAAAACGAACGCTGTAATTTAACATTTTTTCTAAAATTCATCAAACAAACTACTAGATAGGGTAGAGCTTATTGGTTAATGTGACAGATAGAGGGTAGTTGAAAGTGAAAAAATTGAAAGTTTAAGGAGTTGTATTTGCTCTTTTGTTTTTACTCTTTGTTCTTGATTTTTCATTTATCAATTGCTACTCAGTTATTTTTAAAATAGTCTTTCTCAAAATTGACTAAATAAAGGGTGGAAATACTACGGGTAAAAGCCGTATATAACCAATTCAGGTAGTCATTAGGTAATTCGTCGGGGAGTTTCCCTTGGTCAATAAAAACAGTATCCCACTGTCCGCCTTGCGCTTTGTGACAGGTTACGGCATAGGCAAACTTTACTTGAAGAGCATTGTAATAAGGATTTTCCATAATTTGTTTCATGCGTTCGCGTTTATTGCCAATTTCTGCATAATCTAGGCTTACCTGTTCGAATAGTTTTTTATTCAGAAGTTCCATGTCGGCAGGTGTTTCGGCATACAGAGAGTCAACCAACAAACGGGCGTCAATTTCTTGCTCGTAATCTAAAAAACACAGGGTAGCATCTACAAAGTGCAGGTTGTATAAATGGTAATGCTTGCGAATGCGAATAATTTTAAGAATATCGCCATTAGCTATAAACTCTAGGTTTTCGTAGTTTTTACTCCAGAAATAATTATTTTTTCCAACCATCAGTAAATCGCCGGTAGATAGTTCTTCTTCTTTTTGCAATACCTGGTTTCTAATTCCTTTATTATAAATAGCTGCACGCTTGTTAGAACGTGTAATGATGATACTGTTTTCTATTCCTACCTTGTTGTAACTGTTATGAATGGCATCAATCAGTTCTTCTCCTGAAAGCTTTTTAATATCGTTAAATCCGGCTAGTGTAAAACAGGGTTTTTTGTTAAATTCTTCTTGATTGATAAGTGTTCTGATATGGGTGGCGTTAAACAAGATACCGCTTTTTTCACTTTGTCTAACCACTTGAGTGAGCGTAAAATGAGCTACCTGTAATCCATACCCTTCCAGCCTGCTTTTTTCGAGTGCAGGAGCGTAGTTATCGCCAATGGGAGGTAATTGCGCATCGTCGCCTAAGAGTAATAATCGGCATCCTTCGCCCGAATACACATAGCTTATCAAATCGTCGAGCAAGGAGCCCGAGCCAAAAACACTCTGACCAAAAGAACTGTTGTTAATCATAGACGCTTCATCTACAATAAATAAGGTGTGTTTATGCAGGTTTTCGGCTAATTGAAATGAAAATTCGGTCATGGATTTCTGACGGAATATTTTTTTATGAATAGTAAATGCCGGATGGTTGGCATACGATGAAAAAACTTTTGCAGCCCTTCCGGTGGGAGCCATCAGAATGGTTTTTTGTTTAAATTCATCAACCATTTTTATCAAAGCACCAATAATAGATGTTTTACCGGTACCGGCATATCCCTTGAGTAAAAACAAGCCTTCGTGTTGTTGATCAACCAAAAATAAACTTAATTGGTCAATTAAGTTCATTTGTTCTTGGTTGGGCTCGAACGGAAGTTGTTGAATTATTTTTGTGGAAATATAATTTGATAGCATTTTTTGCGTTTAAAAAGTTGTATTGAAATAAATTGCAACTAATTTTTAATAAAATTATGCGATATAAATCTTGTATTTGAAATTCTTTTATAAATTTGCGCTGTATTAAAATCTTTCAAAAGTAAAAAATATAAATAGATAGGAGAAATTGGCAGGAACTAAATTTTTAAAAAAGAAATTTTTACCTGTTGCTTCTTTTTTGTAAAAAAAATAAAATAAAAAAACATGAAACTGGTAATTAAAATTTTATTAGGAATTTCTATCGCTTTATTGGGTTATTTTAGTGTTATGAGTATTGTTACTCCTATCAAATTTGAAGAAACGAGAACCGAAAGAGAAAAAGCTGTAATAGCTTCGCTGATAAACTTGAGAAAAGCCGAGTTAGAGTTTAAAAATCAATACGGACGCTATACCGCCAGCATGGATACATTGTTGCTCTTTTTGAAAAACGGCAAAATGAAAACCGTTAAAAAAGTGGGAACCCTTACCGACGAGCAATTGGAAAAAGGATTGACAGAAGCTAAGGCATTAGCCATTGTAAAAAAAGGAAATGCAAAAGAAATAGCCGAAAACGGTTTGCAAGGATTTAGCCGTGATACTGCTTATTCAAGTATCATTGAAACTCTGTTTAAAGGAGAGTACGATGAAAATACCATCGATAATATTGGTAATATTCCGTTTTCTAACGGCAAAAAGTTTGAAATGGAAGTGGGCACTCAAGTAAAAAATGCTGTTACTATTCCGTTGTTTGAAATCAGAGCGCATTACGATACGTTTTTAGAAGATTTAAATAAACAAGAGCGTATCAACTTAATAGATTTACAAGAAAAACTAGATAAATATCCCGGATTAAAAGTGGGTTCTGTAAGTGAACCAAGCACAACCGGTAACTGGGAATCGTAATCATTTAAACTACAATACAGGTTTATCCATTCGCTTTGGCGAATGGATTTTCTTTTTAAAAAGGTTATGCGAATAGTAAGCGGCAAATACAAAGGGCGCAGAATTGACCCACCTTCGAATATAACAGCTCGACCCACCACCGACTTTGCCAAAGAAGCATTGTTTAATGTGCTAACCAATAGGGTCGATTTTGAAGAACTAACGGTACTCGATTTGTTTGCAGGAACAGGGTCTATTAGTTTGGAGTTTGCTTCCAGAGGGAGTACAAGCATTACTGCTGTAGAAATGAGTAAAACACAAGCCAATTTTATACGCAAAATTTCTAATGATTTACAGATAGATAGTATCAACTTAGTACAAGCAGATGTGTTTCGGTTTATAAAAAGTTGTACTGCAAAATTCAACCTGATTTTTGCCGACCCACCTTATCAGTTGCCTACTCTGCAAACATTACCCGATTTACTGTTCGAAAAAGGATTGCTGAAAGAACAAGGCTTGTTTATTCTGGAACATCCTTCAAAAATAAATTTCGATTCCCATTCTCGTTTTGTAGAACATCGAAACTATGGCAATGTGCATTTTAGTTTTTTTGAATAAAAAAAGCAACTGCTGTTAAACAATTGCTTTCTGTTTTGGTGGAGTATAGCGGACTCGAACCGCTCACCTCGACACTGCCAGTGTCGCGCTCTAGCCAGATGAGCTAATACCCCCTTTTATGAAGTGACAAAAGTAGATATATTTTTTGAATGAACAAGTAGCTGTGATAAATATTTATCATCAGAGAATTGACTATTTACGATTGATTTCTTTTCTTTGTATAAAATACCAGTAATATGATAATTTACAATACCACTTACCTTGTTTCGGATAAGGTATATCGTTCGTTTTTGAAATGGATTACAACCAAGCATATACCTCAGCAATTGGAGTCGGGGTATTTTAAAAACCCTCGTATATGCAAGGTATTAACAGATGAAAAACAAGACGGTACTTCTGTTTCCATTCAGTTGGAAGCCGAAAATGTAGAGGCTGTTACTACATGGAACGAAAAACACGGTGATTTATTTAAGATGGAAATATCATCGCTTTTTTCGGAAGAGGTACTGTATTTTTGTACAAATATGGAGGTAATAGAATAATGTAGATACGGAGCACACTCCGTCTCTACATAAATACACAATGGAAAAAGAACGCATTATATTAGGCATTGACCCAGGCACAACGGTAATGGGTTACGGCGTTATTCGCATAATTGCTAACAAACCCGAGTTTATTACTATGGGAGTGTTCGATTTTAAAAAGATAAAAGACCATTATCTTACTTTGCAACAAGTGTTTGCACGAACGGTGGCATTGATAGACCACTATCATCCGGATGAAATGGCCTTAGAAGCTCCCTTTTTTGGAAAAAATGTGCAATCGATGCTCAAATTGGGGCGAGCGCAGGGGGTAGCTATGGCTGCCGGTTTATACCGCGAATTACCCATTTCTGAATATGCTCCTTTAAAAATAAAAATGGCCATAACGGGTAACGGAAGAGCCGATAAAACACAAGTGGCTGATATGCTCAAGCGTTTTTTAAAAATACCACAAGACCAAATGCCCAAGGAATTGGATGCTACCGATGGATTGGCTGCTGCATTGTGCCATTATTTTGCATCTAACACACCCAAATCCGAAAAAAAATATACCGGTTGGAAAGACTTTGCAGCAAAGAATGAGGGGAAGGTAAAAAGGTAAATTCTATTAAGGTCAAAATCCATTATTTTTTTAAGTACTATCCCATAAATTTTAAAACCTATCGGTTATTTTTTATTCTAAATAGTTGGTAGAATGAAAAATACTTTGCACCTTTGATACCTCAAAGTATTTAAATATAAATTATATCTATTTACGTATTAGGTGTAAGCATGTTTTCAAATCGCAGTTTCAATACAATACATCCAACCAAAAGAGGCGTAAACTGCTGTATGCATACAGCGGGTTGCATTATGTTCGGGCAGGTCGTTGTACGTGTACAACGGCTTGCTTCGAATGTAAGGCGGGTTGTTGTACAGCTACAATTGCTAGTCACAGTTCACTGGAGCCTGTTGTATTGATACAGTGGGTAAAACCGAACCCAAAGCTTTCCGTTGTAGTAATACAGCGTTTGCCAATAGCTAAGGAGTTGTTTGTTTAAAGAAGTTTTTCTCTTAATCTAATATAAATTTAAAACACATCTTTTATGAAAATTGAAGCACTTGCATTAACCCGACTTCACAACGAAGAACATTACCGATTTTACACCGAGTTTAAAGTATTGGTAGATACTAAAACCCCTGCCGCTTTAGGTATTGCTGCCGATTATCCAACTTTTACCACCCGTTATAACAATGAGGGTATAGCCTTGGATGTACTTATCAAAAGTAAAATTACCGACGATTTGCTCTTGGCAGACCTGCAACGAGACAACACCTTTAGAGGCATAGCCGATACGGTAAAAGCAAACCTACGCCACTTTAAACCAGCCAACCAAGAAGCAGCCAAAAGATTGAAAGTAGTTTTTGACCGCTACGGTGATGTACCCAATAGGCCCTACGAAAAAGAAACCGCTGCTATCACAGCTTTGGTAATTGACCTACAAGCCGCTCCTTGTTTAGCAGATATTACCACACTTGGACTTACCGAATGGGTAACAAAACTCAAAACCGACAACGATGCTTTTATTGCCCTGCTCAAAGCCCGCGATGCCGAACAAACAGCAAAACCGCAAATTGTATTTAAAGAAGCCCGCATTCAATTGGACGCCATTTACAAAACCCTTATTGAGCGTATCAACGCCCTTGCTATAGTAAACGGCGATACCAACTACAAAGGCTTTATGCTGGAACTTAATCAAGTTATTTCCCGCTTTCAAGACCTCCTTGCACAACGCCAAGGATGGAATG
>JAFGVL010000010.1 GCA_016938015.1 Paludibacteraceae bacterium | reverse complement strand
GTCATTTCCACCTCATCGTGGTGAGCGCCTATAGCGTTGCAAATATCGGCGTGTTCTTTGTATTTCTCGGCCAGTTTCATACCTAAAATAGCGTGTGGCAATTCCGGTTCATCGTCGGGAACTTTGCCAATATCGTGTAATAATCCGGCACGTTTTGCTTTTTTAGGGTTTAATCCTAATTCCGAAGCCATGGTGGCGCATAAGTTCGCCGTTTCGCGTGCGTGTTGTAATAAATTTTGTCCGTACGACGAACGGTATTTCATTTTACCAATCATACGTATTAATTCCGGATGCAAACCATGTACTCCCAAATCAATAGTAGTACGTTTGCCAATTTCTATTATTTCTTCTTCAATTTGTTTTTTTACTTTAGCCACTACTTCTTCTATTCGAGCAGGGTGTATACGCCCGTCGGTTACCAATTGGTGTAATGCCAAGCGAGCTACTTCTCTACGAACAGGGTCGAAGCCTGAAAGAACAATGGCCTCGGGGGTGTCGTCTACAATAATCTCAATACCGGTAGCTGCTTCTAAAGCTCGTATGTTTCGACCTTCACGACCAATAATTCGACCCTTCATTTCGTCTGAATCTATATGAAATACCGTAACGGAGTTTTCGATAGCTGTTTCGGTGGCAACGCGTTGTATGGTTTGTACCACAATGCGTTTAGCTTCTTTATTAGCTGTCATTTTGGCTTCTTCCATAATGTCGTTAATGTACGACATGGCGCCCGATTTAGCTTCGTCTTTTAACGATTCAACTAGTTTTTCTTTGGCTTGATCGGCCGATAAACCTGAAATAGCTTCTAATCGAGATAACTCTTCTCGGTGCAATTTTTCCAACTCCTTCTTTTTGTTGTCAATTATTTCTAATTGTGCATCAAGATTTGCTTTGATAGCTTCTGTTTCTGCTGTTTTGCGTTGTAAGTCTGCTTGAAGCTGACCTTGCTGCATTTTTTGTTGGTTGATGCTCGCTTCAATTTGTTGAATTTTTGAGTTACGCTCATTTACATGCTTTTCATACTCTTCTTTGAGGTTTAAGTATTTTTCTTTTACCTCTATTAATTTGTTCTGTTTAAGCACTTCTGCTTTGGCTTCAGCATCTTCAAGAAGGTTTTTTGCTTTGTTTTTTACAATATAATTTATTGTAAACCAAGCAATTGCTCCACCTCCTAAAAATGCGCCAATTATTAAAATTATGTCCATTTTATTAAGGAATTAAAGGGTTAAAAAAAACGCATTATCGTATCAAAAACCACTGTTTATGATACGGTAATGCGGGATAATATAGTTTGTTGTTTATTTAGAAATTTCTTCGTTCAGGTATGTTTGCAACTCAGCATTCAATTTTTGTAATCCAACCAACAAAGGATCTATGTCTTTGTTAGTACTTGCTTGTAAACTTGAAACTGCAAAGTTTATCGCCACCATAGAAAGTATTACTCCCGAAGGTGTTACCGGAAACTTTTTTCTGTATTCCTTGATTGCTGTATTTATTGAATCGGTAGCCTTGCGATACACCTCCTCTTTTTCTCGAGGAATACGTAAACGTAGAGGTTCAAGTTGTTCAATAATTTTTAAATGTATTACCAGCGAATCAGATTCTTTCATGCTCTATTGATTAAGAAGAGCTAAACATTTATCTATTTCCCGCACCATTTTTGACAATCGTTGTTTGGCATTTTTTCGTTCGTCCTCTGTAACAGAGAGTAATCCTATTGTTACCAGATTGTCATATTTGGTTTGTAGCTCCAACATTTTTTTATGGTCATACATCAATTCTTTTTTTTGTCTGTCAAGTTCTTCTTGTAAAACTTGATTTTTAAATTTTTCCGACTCGTATAAGCTCTTTAATTGGGCTATTCGGTCTTCTAAATTGCGTAATAATTGAATATGCTCTTCAGTCATGTTGGGGCAAAAAATCATTACAAAAGTAACGAAACCCTTTCGAAAGAAAAAATAATGTTGATAGTTTTTGATAAATGGAAAAAAATGAAGGCGAAACAAGGTAATTTTTTAGCCTTGCTTGCGAAAAAATTTTAGAAAGAAGAAAGGACTGAACTTAATTAGCAGAATTTAAAAGGTTTAAATCAGCTGCACCATATATTTCGGTAGATATTTCATTAAACCAGCCTGCTTGTTGAAATACAGCTGTTTGTACTTTAATAAAACGTATGTGACTAAGTGCTACGGTATTCCCTAATGAGTCTATAGCATTCGAAATGTCAAATTCGTTGCCTTTATACGTGTTGTTGTAATTGTTTGCTGTTGGGCATTCAGCATATCCCCAACTAAAAAGGCCAGCAATAGGTGCCCAATTTTCAGTTGTTGTAGAGCTTGTGTTTTGGTACGCTTGTGGTAATCGGGTTCCTTTAAAAACCAGCGAATCTTCAGCACTGTATTTCCACCAAATAGAAGTAATAGTGTTTCCATAACCTGCTTTTAAACTGTCGGTATTTCCCTTGTTATCTTTCCAATATATGTTTGCCGAAGCCGATGTGGGTTTGTAATAGGTTAATTGGTAATTGTGGTAGGTAGTAGCGTTATTGTGTTCACTCCCTTTTAGCTCGTACCAGTTGTCGTCGGGTAAATTATTGCCGTTTTCGTCTTGCATTACATATACTATAGCGGGTTCAGGACCAGGAGAGGTCCCGCAAAAAATAATAAAATCGTTGCCATCAAAGTTGCCAATATTATGATTAAATCCGGCAACAATATATCCACCCCATCCACCTAATGAGATACTTGATTTTTGAATAGTAGCGTTGGTTGTTTGAAGGTAGGAGGGTTTGCCTATAAAGTTTTGTGCGTTGGTTAAGTTGCTGTTGGTGGCGTATTGTCCGGGAGCATACACATAGTCAAATACTTGTGTAATATAGGTAGAGCTGTCATCTAACTCAACAAGGGGTTCGTTGTGTTGAGGACTGCTGTTTTTTTCGCAACCGGTAAGTAACATTGCGAATAAAAAACTAAGAACGAAAAATTTGAATTTCATAATTTATTGTACTGTACCTTCTACTCTGCCGGACTCTGCTCAGCAGAATGTGTAGTTGAAACTATAGGTGTGTATTTTCTCTGCAAATTTGACTATTTTTGCGCAATAAAACAAAGAAATGTTTCAACAGCTACAACACATACTTATAGAAGACTATAATTACAGATTACCCGATACTTATATCGCTAAATTTCCTTTAGAGAAGCGAGACGAATCAAAATTATTGGTTTACGAACAGGGGCAAATTTCCGAAAAAAAGTTTAACGATTTGCCTTCTCTCTTACCTTCAGATAGTTTGTTGTTGTTTAATAATACCAAAGTTATTCAAGCCCGTTTGCGTTTTAAAAAGGAGAGTGGGGCTCAAATTGAAATATTTTGTTTAGAACCACATAAACCGAGTGATTATTTGTCGGCTTTTCAGCAAACCCAATCTTGCCAATGGAAATGCATGGTGGGTAATTTGAAAAAATGGAAAGAAGGGAAATTGACCTTGGATATTGAAAAGACGAACAGCAGTGCTTCTCCAATAAACACATCTTTACGTATCACCGCCGAAAAAATAGCTACTGAAGGCAATACGCACCTTATTCGTTTTAGCTGGAACAACACACAGTTAAGTTTTGCCGATATATTGGATATTGCAGGTGAGTTGCCAATACCTCCTTATTTGCATCGACAAACCATTGAAAAAGATAAAGAAACGTATCAAACTATTTATTCTAGCATAAAAGGGTCGGTAGCAGCTCCTACTGCGGGTTTGCATTTTACTCCCGAGGTTTTTGAAGCCTTAAAAAGAAAAGGAATAAGTACCGAAGAAATTACTTTACATGTTGGTGCCGGTACTTTTCAGCAAGTTAAATCGGAATCGATTCATGCACATAGTATGCATGCAGAAATGATTGTTGTAAACAAAAGTACGATTGAACAGCTCTTATTAAAATTAAATTGTATTGTGGCTGTTGGAACCACATCGGTACGCACGCTTGAGAGTCTTTATTACATTGGCGTGCTGCTCGAAAATAACCCCACATTACCTCCTGATGCTATTAAAATTGAACAATGGCTTCCTTATCAACAAAAATCTGCCTTATCTCCTCAAAAAGCGTTAGAAAATATTCTTCTTTATTTAACCAAAAATAATTGTGATGAGCTACAGGCTTCTACTCAAATTATCATTGTTCCCGGCTATCAATTTAAGTTGGTAAAGTCTATTATAACAAATTTTCATCAGCCTAAAAGCACGTTGTTATTGTTGGTATCTGCCTATCTTAAGGGCGATTGGAAAAGGGTGTACGATTATGCGCTTTCTCATAACTTTCGTTTTTTAAGTTATGGCGATAGCTGTTTGCTTATTAATTCGAATTAAGGGTTGAAAAACAAATCATATTTCTATAGAGATTACTAATATCTACCTTAAATAGCAGCGTTTTATGTTTACAG
>JAFGVL010000101.1 GCA_016938015.1 Paludibacteraceae bacterium | reverse complement strand
TATTCGCACATCAGCATCTAAAAATAGTAAATAGTTGCCTGTAGCTTGTAATGCTAATTGGTGGCAAGCATAGTTTTTTCCTTTCCAGTCATTGGGCAGTGGTGCAAGGTTTAATACTCTAATGGGATGCGTTTTTTGAAATTCTTCTAAAATTTGAAGCGTGTTGTCTTCTGAGTTATCGTTGGCAACAATAATTTCCAAGCTTTTATCTGCGCACAAATCAGTTAAAATAGTTTCAATATTTTGTGCTTCGTTACGTGCAGGTATTAATACCGATATTTTGTGTACTACTTTTGAATGCTGCTGTATTTTCTGCACAAAAACGACGTTAAGAAAAGCACATAACAATTGAAAAACAGACAGTAAAAGCAATAGGTATAAAATTATTTCCATACTCAAAGACTTTGTTTAAGCTGTAGTTGCATACATGCTATATAGAATTCTTGGTATTCCTTCTCTGCTTCGTTGGGGGTTACGAGTTCTTTGATGTAAAGCTTAAGTGCCGGTTTTTTTTGGTTCCAATAGTCGTAAATAGCACAGAGCATTACTACAACACTATCTTTGTTGACGTTTTTAATTATTCTTTCAGCACCTTTTTCAAATTGGATATTTGTGTTGTAGGATGAGAGTAGTTTGCCCGATGGATATAACAGTACCAAGTTTTCCGGGTTTTTTAATAATTTGCAGCTGTAATCAATACTTTCGAGCATGCTTTTGCTGTTTTTTTTAACCGAAAACCCGCCACTGTAATTAAAATACCAATGTTTTTTTAAGTTTTCTTCCAACATCATAAAATGAAATTTTTTATTGAAAACTTTCAAATTCAGGTACATTGCCCAAAAACCATCCCACCAGCCAATATGATTTGCAACTAACAGCACTGATTTGTTTTGCGAGTTTACCTTTCCAATAATTTCAATGCTTGAAAAGTTGTGTTTTAGCAAGCGAACTGCAAACCATTTAAAAAATGGATATATAAACGGATGATGTTTTGCTTTTACCATTGGCGTAAAATTAAAAACAAGCAAACGAAGAAAATAATTTGAGCTGCAAAGAGTGTTTTAGCTAATTTATTTTCTGTTTTCAGTTTAAAAAGAGTAACAATTACTTGCAGTAAGATGGCAACTATAAACCAAGTAAAATAATTTTTCAAAGGCACTTCGCCATTTTCAAATTGCCAAAATCGTACTAGTGGAGCTACTTGTTCAAGGAGCACATCATAAACTACCATAATAAGCGAAGAAGCTACTATTTGTAGAAACACAGAACGAGTAAACTTTTCAATTAAATTACGACTGAAGTAAACCAACAGCAGCCAATTTACACCAATAATAAGAGGGGTATTTATCAGTTGAAAGCCTAAACCTTCGAAATACCTGTAGTTGCCAAACAAACTACCTGTATTTACTCCAATAACTTCTACTACAAAACCCACAAGAAAGCAAATTAAAAAAGCGATATATGCGATTGGTTTGTTTTTATTTTGGTCGAAAGTAAGTAACAAAAATACATTTAACAGTAAAGCCAGGGGAGTAAGCCAAATAAACAACTCACGGGTTAAAGGTACTGCAAAACCAATACAAGCAATGGTATAAAAAATTAGTATAAACTTTTTTAATTCCTTGGCTTCGGGTAGATAGTTGGCTGCGTTCATAAGTTTATATACGTTTCTACTTGTTTCACAATTAATTTAAACCACACAGTAAACTGCTCCGGATACTTGTCTATTTGATGCATTAGTGTGTTGTAATCAATTATTTTCCAGTTATTTACTTCGTTTTTATTGATAATTGGCAGAGCATCGGTGTAAGCTACAAAAACATGGTCTAACTCGTGTTCAAACAATTTTTCTGCTAGTTGTTCTTTGTATATAAAATCAAAAATTTTTGTTATTTCACTTACTTCTAATCCCATTTCTTCCATTAATCTCCTGCGAGCTGCATCGTAGTTGCTTTCACCTTGCATTGGGTGAGTGCAACAGGTATTGGTCCAAAGTCCGGCCGAATGATACTTGCTAAAAGCTCTTTGTTGCAGTATCCATTCACCATTTGAATTTATAACAAATACCGAAACAGCTCTGTGTAAAATGCCCTTGTAATGAGCCTCCATTTTTTCAATTAGCCCAATTTCTTTGTCATTATCATCCACTTGAATGAGAAGTTCTTCTGTTTTCATTTAAAAAATGGTTTAGCCAGTATGGCTTTAAAAATCAAACAGTATTTGTAAAAATTTGTTATTCTCACTCGTTTTACGAGAATATCTTCTGCCGGCGTGCGTTCCAGTTTGCATAAAAGTGCTTTGTAATAATAGAAGGCAATTAGTACAGCCAATTTCGAATTGTTGGGTAAGCGTTTAATATTGGTGTAGGCAAGGTTGAAATCAGCTTTAATATCTTCAATTATTTCTGTTTTAAATTGTTCGCTAAGTTGCCGGTTGTGTAGTTGAGGGAAATAATTACGCTGAAGTAAAGAAACATCGTTTTGAAGATCGCGTAAAAAATTTACTTTCTGAAACGCAGCCCCAAGTCGAATAGCTCCCTCTTCCAATTCTTTGTATAGTTTTTGGTTTCCCTTAGTGAAAATACGTAAACACATCAACCCAACAACTTCTGCCGAGCCATGAATATATGCATCCATTTCGTTGCGCTTGCTGTAATCAATTTTATTTAGGTCGGCTTGCATGCTTTTTAAAAATGCGTCAATATGTTTGGCGTCAATAGCATATTCCTGTACCGTTTTTTGAAAAGCGTGTAGTACGGGGTTTAACGAAATGCCGTTTTTAATTGCGTTATGGGTGTCTTCAGAAAATTGCTGCAGCAATTCTTCTTTATTGTATTGATGAAAGCTGTCTACTATTTCGTCGGCTAAACGAACAAAGCCATAAATGTTGAAAATAGCTTTTCTAATAGGAGGTTGAAAAAATTGAGATGCAAAGTAAAAGGAAGTGCTGTACTTCTTTGTAATGAGCATTGAAATATCAAAACAAGTACTCGTAAATTTTTGCATGTAGAAGTTTTTAATAGTACAAAAATAAATTAAATTTTGATAAAATGCAGTTTAAGTAAATAAACTTTAAGTGATTGAATGTTGATAAGTATGCTTGTAAATATTCCCCAACAAATGTGTTTCGGAAAAATTAAATTATCTTTGCAGCTTCTATTAAGGGGTGGTTAAACAGTTACTTTCTCCTGAATGTAAAACTTACACTTTTGACACTGTACGAACTTTTTCATCTTTACGCCAAACATCCACAAGTGCAGGCGATAAATGAACTGCTGCAAAACAAATCTGCGGGAGATATTGCTGTGTGCGGTTTGCAAGGTTCGGCACAGGTTTTAGTGAGTGCTGTTGTGCATAGTAAACGCAATAAAAACTCCTTATTTATTGC
>JAFGVL010000100.1 GCA_016938015.1 Paludibacteraceae bacterium | reverse complement strand
TCATTGCCTGCTTTGGCTAATCTTCCTCCAAAGTAACCACCTACTCCTCCGGTTCCTATAATTGCTATTTTCATGGTATTATTTATTATTTATGGTATCCTATGTAGAAACGCAGGCTGTGCGTCTCTGAAATCAATATATGTGTTTGTGCTATTATTGAGACGCACAGCCGTGCGTCTCTACAAAAAACCATGTTTGTTTTATATCCTCCTCCCATTCTGATAAAAACAATCCTTCTCCCAACATGCAACATTGGTACAAATATAATGAGAAATGCGAATATATTCTTCGTTGCTTCTAATTATATGGTCATAGAAACGAGCCTGCCAAACCGAATGTTTTGGGGTATTTCTATATTGATTAATGCGCTTTGTTGCAGACGATTTAAATCCTGCAACAAATGATGATATTGATTTTGGTATACGTATAAGCATTAATTTTTCATTATTCATAGTGCCGGTCTGTAGAGACGCACGGCTGTGCGTCTCATTATGTACGGAATCATTATAGGATGACGTTTTAAAGGCACGGCTGTGCGTCTCATTATGTACGGAATCATTATAGGATGACGTTTTAGACGCACAGCCGTGCGTCTCTACATTGGCTTGCGATATTTGATTGCTATTTTCAATTCGTAAAATGGCATGTAAATGGTTCGGCATAATTACAAATGCATCACAAAATAATTCAGCACGAATACCAAAGGATTTATCCCATTCTTCTATAACTATTTTACCAATCTCCGACAACACCATCTCTCCCTCTACAATCTCTCCAAACCAATAATTTTTATTGTAGGTATTTATCGTTATGAAATACATGCCTTCTGCCCCATAATCCCACCATGATGCTCGTGCGGATGGTATACGGTATTTGTTTTGGAATTTTTCGACCATAATTTTAATTTTAATGGCACAAATATATTAAATAATATTTTGTTACGGAAATAATTGGCCGTATTGTAGAGACGCACGGCTGTGCGTCTAATATCACCATTCATATCACAAAACATAACAAAAAAGACGCACAGCCGTGTGTTTCTACAAAATAAAAAAACAGCTATTTTAATCCCCATGATAATTATATTCATTCCCATTTTTAATTATCTTTGCATCTCTAAAAACCATTTGTAAGGTAAACATTATGAAAGTAACATTCCCCGACGGTTCGGTACGCGAATTTGCCTCAGGCACTACCGGACTCCAAATTGCTGAAAGTATCAGCTCCCGCCTGGCACAAGAAGTGTTGGCATGTAGTATCAACAACGAAGTATGGGACTTAACACGCCCAATTAACCAAGATTGCACCATAAAATTGCATAAATGGGATGACGAAGAAGCCAAACACGCTTTTTGGCACAGTTCTGCCCACTTGCTTGCAGAAGCTCTGCAAGAGATGTATCCGGGCATTCAGTTCGGTATAGGTCCTGCTATTGAAAGCGGTTTCTACTACGATGTAGATCCGGGTGAAACCGTTATTAAAGAAGGTGATTTAGCAGCTATCGAAGCTAAAATGCTGGAATTAGCGGCAAAAAAAGACAGCCTTATCCGTAGAGATATAACCAAGTCTGAAGCCTTGAAATATTTCGGAGAACGTGACGAAACCTATAAATGTGAATTAATAAACGACTTGGAAGATGGCACTATAACCACCTATACACTAGGTAGCTTTACTGATCTTTGTCGTGGGCCACATATCCCTTCTACCGAAGAAATTAAAGCCATTAAGCTAACTTCTGTTGCCGGTGCTTACTGGCGTGGCGACGAAAAACGAAAAATGCTTACGCGTATTTATGGCATTACTTTCCCAAAAAAGAAAATGCTGGATGAGTATTTAGTATTAATGGAAGAAGCCAAAAAACGCGATCACCGTAAAATTGGACGTGAATTGGAATTGTTTGCCTTCTCGCAAGCCGTTGGTCCCGGTTTACCGTTGTGGCTACCTAAAGGAACTGCCCTACGCACTCGTTTAGAAGATTTTTTAAAACGTATTCAAAAAAACTTCGGCTACCAACAAGTAATGACGCCGCATATCGGTCAAAAAGAGTTGTGGGTAACATCGGGTCATTATGCCAAATATGGTAAAGATTCCTTTCAACCCATACATACCCCACAAGAAGGCGAAGAGTTTTTACTAAAACCAATGAACTGTCCGCATCATTGCGAAATTTATAAAGTAACACCAAAATCATACAAAGATTTACCTGTCAGATTAGCTGAGTTTGGTACCGTTTACCGCTACGAACAAAGCGGTGAGTTACACGGCTTAACACGTGTAAGAGGCTTTACACAAGATGATGCACATATTTTTTGCCGTCCGGATCAATTGAAAGAAGAATTTTTAAAAGTAATGGATATTATTTCTATCATTTTTAAAGCCTTGAATTTTGAAAATTGGGAAGCCCAAATTTCGTTGCGAGATCCCAACAACAAAGAAAAATATATCGGTAGCGACGAAAACTGGGAAAAATCGGAAAGTGCCATCGTAGAAGCTTGCCAAGAAAAAGGCTTGAATGCGAAAGTTGAATTAGGAGAAGCCGCTTTTTATGGTCCAAAACTCGACTTTATGGTGAAAGATGCCATTGGCAGACGTTGGCAGTTAGGCACTATTCAAGTAGATTACAACTTACCCGAGCGTTTTGAGTTGGAATATACAGGAGAAGACAATCAGAAACACCGTCCCGTAATGATTCACCGTGCCCCATTTGGTTCGATGGAACGCTTTGTGGCCGTATTAATTGAGCATACAGGAGGTAAATTCCCATTATGGTTAACCCCCGACCAAGTGGTAGTGTTACCAATAAGCGAAAAATTTAATGAGTATGCTCAAGAAGTAGCAAAAACCCTTGACAAGCAAGATATTCGTTGTATTGTAGACGACCGCAACGAAAAAATTGGCCGAAAAATTCGCGATAACGAATTAAAACGCATACCATACATGCTTATTGTGGGAGAAAAAGAGTTCGAAAATGGCGAAGTGGCTGTTAGAAAACAAGGCGAAGGAGACAAAGGAACAATGAAAGTGGCTAATTTTTCGGATATTATTACCCAAGAAGTAGAAAAAATGATCAATCAGTTTAATTAATTTACTATTCTTTAACGGTATATAAAAGAATTTATCTATTTTTGTGGGCTCATTAAAAAAAGCAACATAAAATATTTGTATCATTAACTAATTTATGGAGGAAACAAGCAATAGCTAAGCAATTTATTCCCAGGACAAACAGGCGTTTTGTGAAAGAAGATTTGCACATGATTAATGAGAAAATTCGTGCAAAAGAAGTTCGTCTAGTAGGTGACAATGTTGAAATAGGTGTGTATCCAATAGCGCAAGCCATTCAAATTGCCGATGATTTAGGTCTTGATTTAGTAGAAATATCACCAAACGCAGTTCCACCAGTTTGTAAAGTGGTTGATTATCAAAAGTTTTTATATCAACTAAAGAAAAAGGAAAAGGAACAAAAAGCAAAACAAAGTAAAGTTGTAGTAAAAGAAATTCGTTTTGGACCTCAAACCGACGATCACGATTACAACTTTAAATTAAAACATGCGCAAGAATTTCTTAAAGAAGGATGTAAACTAAAAGCATACGTATTTTTTAAAGGTAGATCTATTTTATTTAAAGAACAAGGAGAAGTATTATTACTTCGGTTTGCAAACGATTTAGAAGACTTAGCTAAAGTAGATTCACTACCATTGCTTGAAGGAAAGAGAATGATAATCATGTTCTCGCCAAAAAAAACAAAATAAATATCACTTAAATAAATTTTGTATAATGCCAAAAATGAAAACTAACTCCGGTGCTAAAAAAAGGTTTACCCTTACCGGAACAGGAAAAATTAAAAGAAAACATGCTTTTAAACGTCACATTTTAACCAAGAAAACAAAAAAACAAAAACTTGCATT
>JAFGVL010000099.1 GCA_016938015.1 Paludibacteraceae bacterium | reverse complement strand
TTGGCTCGTTATACTTCTTCGGCACGTAATGCTCAGGCCTTAAAGTATTTACTGATAACGAATAAGAACGATTGTGCTAAAATTTTTCCGTTTCTTACTTGGGCAGGTTATTTAACCGATTGGGCAGGACCAATTGAAGGTGAACGCCCTACAGCTTATATCGTAGTACTTAAGGATAGTACGCTTGCCGAAAATATTTGGTGTGACGATGGTTTGGCTATTCAAAGTATGCTTTTAGGAGCAACCGAAAAAGGATTGGGTGGTTGTATCATTGGTTCAATTAATAAAATTAAAATACGTGAAGCATTTTCGTTAGATAATGTTTTTGAAATTCTTTATGTACTTGCTTTAGGTAAGCCCATAGAAAAAATAGTATTAACAGATATCATCGATAACGATTGTAAATATTGGAGAGATAATAATCAAGTACATTATGTGCCAAAACGAAGTTTGGATGATTTGATAATAAGTAAAACTTGATTCAAGGCTCAATAATAGGTAATACAAAATTTTAAAACTATCTTTGTTGCAATTTTAACAAGATACAGACCTCGAGTATTAGTCTGCCTACAAACTCATTAGGAGTTTCTCACCCGTTTTTTGGAAGGGTTACACAATTTTCTTTGAGAGAAAATAGATTGATTTTTGCCGGAAAAATACTCAGAGAGTGTGTAATTTAACCACATTTAAACAATGACATTTAACGAATTAGGACTTAAAGACGAGATTCTTAGAGCAATCCAGGAACTTGGCTATGAGAATGCTATGCCTATACAGGAACGTAGTATTCCTTTTATGATGAACCAAACCAAGGATTTAGTTGCCTTGGCTCAAACAGGTACAGGTAAAACAGCCGCTTTTGGCTTACCCATACTCAATTTATTAGACACGCAAAAGCGTGAAACGCAAGCTTTGATATTAGCACCTACGCGCGAATTGTGTATCCAAATTGCTAACGACCTAAAAAACTACTCAAAATATATGAAAGGCATGAAAGTAGTGCCTGTGTATGGTGGCGAGAATATTATTACACAATTACGTCAGTTGGATACTCCCCCACAAATTATTGTGGCTACTCCGGGTCGATTAATTGATTTAATTGAACGTCGTAAAGTACATTTGGGTGCGGTTAATTTTATGGTGCTCGATGAAGCTGATGAAATGTTGAATATGGGCTTTGTAGAAGATATTACTACCATTTTTGAACAAACTCCCGAAACGCGAAGAACCATGCTTTTTTCAGCTACTATGCCGAATGAAATTGCTACTCTTTCTCGTAAATACATGAAAGAACGTGAGGAAATTTCGGTAGGAAAGAAAAACTCAGGAACTGAAAACGTAGAGCATGTTTATTATATGGTACAAGCCAAAGATCGTTATTTGGCTTTGAAACGAATAGTAGATTTGAATCCCGATATTTATGGTATAGTCTTTTGTCGTACGCGCCAAGAAACAAAAGATATTGCAGAGAAACTGATGAATGATGGTTATAGTGCCGATGCTCTTCATGGAGACTTATCTCAATCGCAACGAGATGCTGTAATGCAAAAGTTCCGCATCAAAAACATACAAGTGTTGGTAGCTACCGATGTAGCAGCTCGTGGTTTAGATGTGAATAATCTGACTCACGTTATTAATTACAACTTGCCCGACGATAATGAAAGTTACACCCATCGTAGTGGTCGTACCGGACGTGCTAATAAAACAGGTGTTTCTGTTTCTATCGTACATAGTAGGGAGAAAAATAGAATACGTGATATAGAACGTATTATCGGTCGTAAGTTTGAACAAAAACAAATACCCAACGGCATGGATATTTGTAAAAAACAGTTGTTTGCTCTTATTGATAAAATGGAAAATGTAGAGGTAAATAGCGAACAACTTGATCCTATGTTTCCTGAAATTTTGAAGAAATTAGAATATATTGATAAAGAAGATATTGTTAAACGCTTTGTTTCTTTAGAGTTTAATCGCTTTTTAGATTATTATAAAAATGCGCCCGATTTGAATATTAGCGAACGAGATGGTGCTCGTGGTGGTGATTTTAAACGAGGAGGAAGTGCCGGTTCTAAAGTTCGATTGAAAATCAATTTGGGTAGTAATGAAAATTTTAGCCCAAATCGGTTACTAGGGATGCTCAATGATGCTACCGGCGATAAAAGTATTACGGTAACAGGAATTGAAGTTACCAACAAATTTACATTCTTTGATGTGTTTGCCGATCAATCTGAACGAGTAGTTTCAGCTTTCAGTGATATGGGTGAAGCAAAAGTTGATATCGCCAAAGGAGGCCGTGGAAATGGTGGAGGTAAAGATGGCTCGTATCGAGGAAACAGCGGAGGTTATCGTGGAAGAAGTGAAGGTTCCTCCGGAGGTGGTGGTTATCGAGGAAGAACTGACAGCCGAAGTGGTAGTGGATATAGAGGAAATTCCGGTTCAGGAACTAGTTCTAGTACAGGAAGTGATAAACCTTGGCGCAGAGAAAGATCCAATCAAGATAAGAATCATAAAGATGGTTCTTCGGGAGAACAATCTTGGCGCAAAAAAAGGTAGGATAAATTGTTTATTATATTTTTTAATTAAATTTGTTGTTAAAATAAAACTTAAATATTAATGTGTAAAAAGTATAAATGTTTACAGTTAATATGATATGACATTAAATAAAAATATAGGTATGAAAAAATTTTTAATTTTATTGTTTGTAACACTTGTAACAGGTGCTTGTGTTTCTAAAAAAACTGGGAATAGTGTTTCTATTGAAAATAAAACATCTGTTAGTTTAAAATGGAAAGATTCTACAAATCAAGTTAATAAAGTAGAATCATTAACAGGAAATTTATACAAACAACTTGAACATCATGGCCCTGCTATTGAAAACGAATGGTTGGGTTTGCGATTGTACTTTGATAAAAAAGTTTCGATAGATGTATATAATAAGAATCGTCCGGGTTTAGAGTTATTAGCGGCATTATGGTATCCTACTGTTGAACAACAAAAAGAAGGTTGGGGTGCAGATCAATTTAAAGTTGGAAGTACGGTAGGTTTAGGAGGCATTCATTTATGGGATGGAGAAAAAGAAGTGCTTCCAGATCCTGTTAAGAAAAGAACTGCTCGTGTATTTAAAGGGACTAATTTTTCATATATGGAAATGTTTTCGGAAGGTATTCCTTATAAAAATACTTTTGCTGATTTATTAGTTAGGGTTACTGTTTTTTCAGGAATGCGTGAAGCAAAAGTTGAAGCGTTTGTTTTTTGTGATAAACCGGTGCAATTTTTTACCGGGGTTAATTATCATCCATTAACAGAAACTAAAGAAGGTTCAAATTATATTTGTGTTTGGGGAATTCATCCTGAAGATGTAGCTGCTTTTCAGTTAAAAATTGGTTCAGGCTTTATTTATAATCCAGCTGATTTTATTTCTGTAAAAAAAGAGAAGAAGCAATTTGTATTAATTTCAAAACCTGCAACATATTTGTCAACATGGATTACGTCTGCTTCTGAAAAGGAAGAAAAAATTAATACAATGGAGAGCTTTGAAAAATATGTTAAGACTATTAAAAAATAGAAATTTTATTTTTCGCTTATTTGTATTGAAATAGGATTTAAAATTTCTTGTTGCCAACTTTCTAAATATTTAAAGAAATCAGTTTCTGATTTATAGCCTTTTTTTTCTTTTAAAGTTGTTGCTGTAAGATAATAATGAATAATAGAGTCACCTTGGTTTTGAATTAAAACAAGGTGATTTTTTTTGTCTTCAGTAATTTTTTGTACATATCTAGGAGGAATAACAACAGCTAAACCAACAGTCTCTTCTAAATAGTTTTTGTCATTAATTTTGAAAGATTCTTTTCCCCAATTACCAATTAAGTTGATATTGTTTGTGTGGTATTTTTCATCCTGCAGTTTTTTTATTCCCGTACAAAAGGTTAGACTGTCATTAAATTCTTTATTAAATATTATTTGTGCTTCTAAGTCACGATGGCGTGCATATTGGATATAGCGTATTTTTGCATGTATTTTTTTTTCAGAATAGATCCAATCATTCACTTCAATCTCTACTATATTACGTATGTTGCCTGAAACTATAATTCGTTGGGTTCGTTTGCCTATCTGTTCGAAATCAACAACTTGATTATTTTTCCAACCTTTAAAAGTACCAATACTTATATTATTTGTTGTTTCTAATATGTCACTCCCAAATCCTAGATTGAGTTGAGTCTTGTTTGGATACCATTTGCATTCAGGGAGCTCTAAACGATGGTTAGTTTTACCATAAATATCAATAGAATGAGTTTTATCAAAATATAAACTATAAGCAATTAATTCTGTTTCAAAAGCAACTCCGTGATGATATAACTTTTCATACATGTCATCCTTGTCGGATGATGCTTCTTCTACCATTATTAAACGATCTTTGTTATCTATTTTTTCTTTTTTTACTAATTCGACAAAAAGTTCTTTTTCATAGTTTTTTATTTGATAATTAGGCGGTAGCATACGTACTAGCAATTTTACTTTTTCTTTAGGTGCAAGGTTAAGTAAAAATACCATTTCATCAGGAGTACCATCTTTATTTAAGTCGTCAAATTGTGTCTGAATTTCTTTTTTTCCATCAAAAATGCCAATACGTTGTTTGTTGTAATTTTTAAATTTACTTACTACATCTGCAACTTTTACAACAATCGGACTGTTTTTACGAGCAAAGTTATCAAGATTTTCTACCGTAATAAAAGCATAAGTGCCCGGATTATAATTTTTTTGAGCATATGTTAGGTTGCTTATAAGACAGAATAGAATTAGTGTTACAATCGTGTTTTTCATCTAATTATGAATTGTAAATATTATTTTTGTTTGATTATATCTTCAGCAACAGAACTTTGGATATTTTCTTTTTTTAATTGTGAATTTTTTATAACAATATTTTTTGTGTTAATTCCATCCACTTTTAAAATATCATTCTGTGGGTTGGAAGAAGAAACATTATTCAATACTACATTTTTTACATTATAAAGATTCATCATATTTCCTTTACTTGCATTAATTGTAATATTACGCATTTTTATATCATCGCTTTCGTTGAGTGTGGCTCCGTAAGTAGAAGTAATAGAGATATTTTCGAGGTTGATGTTTTGTACATTCATTTCGGGTAATCCGTTAAAAAAGAATGCTCGTAAAGCACCATTGCAAGTAATGTTTTTAATGTAAATATCTTTAAATGTAGGTGTTTCTTCTGTTATGGGTTGAATGGTTTTGTCTTGATTTTTTTCGTCGTTCACTGCATCTATACCATGTTTACCTCCATAAAATAAATCAAATATGATAGGATCAGTCTCAATATCTGTCATATGTACATTATTGATGTGTATGTTTTCAACTATACCTCCTCTTCCTCGTTTGCTTTTAAAACGAAGTCCGGCATCGGTACCCATAAATAAACAATTTTCCACATAAATATTTTTAACACCGCTCGACATTTCGCTACCAACCACAAAGCCCCCATGTCCGTGGTACACCATGCATTTATATACAATTACGTTTTCGGTAGGGATAGCACGTTTCCTGCCGTCGGCATCTTTCCCTGATTTTATGCAAATAGCATCGTCGCCAACGTCGAATGAGGAGTTATAAACCAAACAGTTTTTGCACGATTCGAGATCCAAACCGTCGCCGTTTTGGGAGTACCAAGGATTGCGTACATTGATGTTGCAAATGCGCACATTTTGGCACATTAACGGATGAATACACCATGCCGGAGAGTTCTGAAAAGTAACACCATCTAATTCAACATTGGTGCAATTAACAAATGATACCATTACCGGGCGCAAAAAATCTTTTATTTCTGTCCATTGTTCTTCGTGGGTTATTTTTGGTACATTCTGGTCAATTATTAGAGGAAGTGCTTTTAAATAGCCTTCAGAAGGATACCAAGTGTTTTTCTCTTCGTTTAAAATACCACCTTTAGCAATCAATTTTTTCCATTGTTCGTTGGTTAGTTTACTCTTTTTTACCGGACGCCATACTTCGCCGCTACCATCAATAACTCCCTGACCGGTAATGGCAATATTTTTTAAATCTTTACCGTAAATAGGAGATAAGCATCGGCGGGTTTCAAATCCTTCGAAACTGGTTTTAATAATGGGGTATTTAGATTTGTCGGGGCTGAATTTTAGTAGAGCTCCTTTTAATAAATGTAAATTGATGTTACTTTTAAAAACGATAGGACCGGTAATCCAAAGTCCTTCCGGAACAATTACTTTTCCTCCGCCTTTATTAGAAACAGCCTCAATTGCTTTATTGAAAGCTTCGGTGTTATCTGTTAAGCCATCTCCTTTTGCTCCAAAATCGGTAATAATTACTTTGTTTTTAGGAAATTTGATAGCATCCGGCATATTCATTCTAAAAGGGAGTCGGTCATATACATCCATTAAATCGCATCTTTCACTTGCAAATCCCATTAAAGTCATTGTACATAAGATTAAACTTGCAATCGTTTTTTTGTGTAATTTTTTCATTATTTTTCTAATTATTTATCTATGCTAAACCAATCGATATCAGCCCATCCACCATCATTGGATTTTTTAGGTCGTTGGCAAATATACCCAATTTTTGCTCCTATCCATCTGCCCGGCTTAGCGTTAAAAACTGAGCCAAAAGGAGTGTAGTTTTTTCCATCCAAGCTATATAAAAATTTGCAGACAGCTCCTTTTGTTACGTTTATGCGTAAAAAAACGGTTGTTTCTGAAATTGGCATATTAGCAACAACTCGTTCGGTAGTTCCTTTTGAAGCGTTTAAACATTCGTTTTGATACAAGAATAATCCTTTCTCTGTGTTTTCTATAGAAATCATGGAATAATCTTCGCCCATCACCAAAAAGCCGATACGTTCTCCTTTGTATCTTTTATCGGGATTAAATGTAAGTTTTGTTGTTGCTGTAAATTCTTCTGCCGGAAACTTTTGAAGTAATAAATTAGGAGCTCCCCATAAGTTGGCAATTGAATCGGTAAAAACAGAATATAAGCGAAGCGTTCCTTTTTCTACATGATTGAAATACCATATAGGTTGCGGATTTGCATGCCATTGCCATTGAAGGCCTAAATTTAATTCACTAAAGTCGTCGTTTTCAACCGGATTTGAAATAGGATAGTTTCCACCCACATTAGGTTTTTTGTGTAAAAGTACAGGTTCTCCACAACCATCGTCATCTGTATCTTCGCCAATAATTGGCCAATCGTTTTTCCATACTAGTGGTTGCAAATGAGTTATACGTCCGTATGCTTCTTTATCTTGAAAATGAATAAACCAATCTTCGCCGGTAGGAGTATCTATCCAAGCTCCTTGATGAGGTCCGTTAATAGGAGTTTTACCTTGAGCCAGCACAATTTTTTCTGTATAAGGTCCCCAAATATTTTTTGATCGCAATACTAGCTGCCACCCTGTAGAAACTCCGCCTGCAGGAGCAAAAATATAATAATAACCGTTTCTTTTATATAATTTTGTTCCTTCAACTGTAGGGTGGTTTTCGTGTCCGTCGAATATGATTTTACTTTCGCTTAAGGCTTTTGTGCCGTCGGCAGATAATTTTAGTAGCGCTAATAAACTTTTATTTCCTGCTCTTGAACCCGCATAGGCATGCGATAAATAGGCATTACTGTCTTCGTCCCAGAAAGGACAACAATCTATTAAACCCTTACCGGCTTTTACGAGTATTGGCTCACTCCATTCTCCTTGTGGATGGGTTGTTTTAATCATGTAGAAGCCAAAATCAGGGTCACCCCAATAGATATAATATTCTCCCTTATGAAATCGAATAGAGGGAGCCCATACGCCGTTTCCGTGTTGAATTTTGTCATATACTTTAGTTGGGATTTGTTTTTTCAATGCATAATTAACTAGTTTCCAGTTTACTAAATCGTTGGAGTGTAATATGGGTAAACCCGGTATACAATTAAAGCTCGAAGCAGTCATATAATAATCGTTGGCTACACGACACACATCGGGGTCGGAATAGTCGGCATGTAAAATAGGATTTTTATAGGATCCGTTACCATTATCAGCTACCCAAACCTTGGACACATAGTTTTGTGAAAAAAGCTGTAGCATACATGTAAAAAGAAGGAAAAATAATACGATTTTTGTTCTCATGGTTATTTTGTTTTTCCTTCGTCAAGATTGTGGTTGATAGTGTTTTTTAAATTATCTAACCCATTAACAGGAGTTGTGTATGTTAAGGTTACATTGGCTAGAGGTTTTAACTGTTTAACTAGAGGTTTTATTTTTAGTTCAGTTATTCCTTCTACAAATAAACGAGCCATTTCCATTGCTCCAGTAGGTTTAAAGTGGGTATTGTCATCTTTTCCTTCCGGATATTTGGGACATTCGCCGGCACCCACATGTAAAAAAAGTTCTTTGGAACCTTCTTCTCCTTTACTAATAATAAAGTCCATGCTACTATGTTGCATGTCTATAAAACTCACATTTAATTCTTTAGCTACTTGTCGTACTAGGTTGGGATAGTTGCCGTGTTGATCTACAAAGTTGCCTTTTTTATCAAACTTTCGGCGTTCAACAGGCGTACATAATATGGGTGTAGCTCCTTTTGAGCGAACATCAGTAACAAATTTGATTAAATTCTTTTTATACTCCTCGGGGGTAGTATATCTATCTGTTTTTTGTATGCTTTGGTCATTGTGTCCAAATTGAATTACTACATAATCGCCTTTACCTACACGAGCTAGCATAAAATTCCAACGTCCTTCACTAATAAACGTACGGGTGCTTCGTCCGTTACGTGCATGGTTTTCTATTACAATATTTTCGTTGAAGTAGGAGGGTAATACCATTCCCCAACCGGTTTCAGGGCAACCGTTAAGAGGTTTATCGGCCATAGTAGAGTCGCCTGCTAGAAATAGTTTTATTGGTTTTTTTCTCATTGAAACCAGCCCTGTTACAGTTAACAAGGCTATTGTGTATATTAATAGTTTTTTCATAATTTAGGTTTTTATTTTTTATTTACACATTTTATTCATCTCTAAACCAGCTAAAATAAATGGACCAATAACTTTGGGGTCGTCGCTACGGATGGGTTCACTTATGTAGTATTCAAAAGTGCCATTGCGGTATGGGTTGCCACCAAGACCTGCAACAGAGCAGGCTTTAGTTATGGAAGTGGTTCCGTCTTCGTTCTTTTGTGTTGCATTGTTTATTATACCACAGAATGCTTTTTGAACAACAGTTTTGAATTCCTTAGGTAAATATTTTTTATTTATTCCTTTAGCTATAGCATAAATATACATAGCGGTACAGGATGATTCTACGTAATTTCCTTCTTTTGTTGTTAAATCGGTTATTTGATACCACATACCGGTTTGTTTGTCTTGATAATTAGCCAATGCTTTTGAAAGCCGATTGAAGTTGGCAAGAATCTGTTTTCGTTGAGGATGATTTTTAGGTAAATAATCCAGCACATCTACCATAGCCATCATATACCAACCCATACTGCGTCCCCAAAAGTGTGGCGAGTGTCCTGTTTCGGGGTTCGACCATTTTTGTAGCCGGCTCTCGTCCCATGCATGGAAGTTAAGTCCGGTTTTTTTGTCTAAGGTAACGCTATCAGCCAAAATAAATTGGGAAGTTACATCATCAAATAAATGTGTAGGCTCTTTCATTTCAGCAATATATTGCGCATAGAAAGGTGCCCCCATATATAAACCATCTAGCCATACTTGATTTTCGTAAATCTTTTTGTGCCAAAATACGCCAATTTTGGTACGAGGATGGTTTTCTATTTGTGTGCGTAATAGTTGGAGAGCTTTTAGGTATTTTTCTTCGTTGGTTATGCTGTACATATCGAACAGAAATTTACCTCCATTTAGGTGGTCGATGTTGTATTTATCGGGAGTGTAGGTAAGTATTTCCCCCTTGTCGTTGATAAAAAAATCGGCATACTCTTTTACGTATTTGAAGTAAGAACTGTCGTTAGTAGCAAGAAACAATTTGGTCATTGAATAAGCAATTAAGCCTTGCGTATAGTCCCATTTGGGTTTTTTTACGAAATCGGCTTGCCACAGTTCCGGGTTGTGTTTTATTTCGGAGTTAGCAATGGTAATAGCCCATTGTAAATAATCATTGTTGTTCTTTTTTTTTGCAGCGAATAGTGTGTTTGTAAAAAGAAAACAAATTAATAAAAAGATGACGCTTTTAAATGATTTCATTAGAATAAGAGATTTAAAAGTTAGATGGTTTATTTTTAGAGTTTCAAATATACAGAAATAATACTAAAGATAAAAAGCGAGTAACTGATGGAACTCGCTTTTAATTATTTAAAAATTTGTAAGGGTTAGTAATTTTGTATTTATAATGTTTCTTTAAGTTGAGAAATTGATTTTCCTTCGAATTGTTGAAATGCACGTTGCATGGATACAACAGAACCAAATCCGGAAATTTCGGCCAAGTCTTGATTGTTAATAAGGCTGTTTTTTTCTAGAATTTTTTTTGCGTATTTTACTCTATATAAATTAACAAATCCACTAAAGCTGGTATTAAAATCATTGTTTATTATCATTGAAATATAGGTTCGATTGGTACCAATTTTGCGCGAAATATCCCATAAATTGAGGTCTTTGTTAAGGTAAATTTTTTCGAGTTCAAAAAGTTGTTCCAATTTTTTTCGAATGGGTTTTAAATGGGGCGAATTAGTATCGGATAGTTTTTGGTTGAGGTTAGATTCTTCATCTTCCAGCTGAATTACTGTAGGTTTTTGTATGCTTCCAAGTAGTCCAATGATGAAAAAAAATGCAGTTAATACGATGGAAGGATAAATAAGCATTTTGCTATTGCTTAAAAAAGATTCTTTCCCAATTACAGAAAGGATAATGCCCGCAATCATCATTAAAAAAAGGGTGCTGTTTAAAATATATATTTTAGTCATATTTCTGGTATCGGTATTTGTATAGAAATGTTGAATGTTGGATGTGTTGTGAGCAATTTTTCTATTAGAGAGATATAAATACAAAAAGCCTTGTAATATAAAAGCAATACGGCATAAATAGTAAATGCTTTTTTGATAATTATAAATACCTTCGCCACTTAGTTTGTTTGGTAACACTTCATACAAAAAGAAAATATGTTGATTTTTTGTCATTTGTAAAACTCCTGCTCCATAAAGAATAAATAAAGAAAACGGTAGTATGAAGTAGATGTAATGTTTCTTTAATTCAAACGATTTATCCACAGTAAGTAAACGTATGTATATATAATACATAGGATACAACATTAAAGAAAACAAGTTGTAAAAGGAGTCAATGTAATGATAAACCCAGGGTAAAGGCAGAAAAAACACAAAATGAGAAGCATATAATAAACAACCGATTATCATAAATTTACCCAAGAAGGCTTTTGGTATATGCGTTTCTTTTGTATGGAAACTTAATACAACAGCCCAAAATAAGGTTACATAGATAGGATTTAAAAGCAACGCTAGTTTCAACATACTTTTATTCGATTAATTTACCTTGTTTAATAACCAAAAATAAGAGATTTTACTATCTGATGTATTGTTTTTATGTTTTGATATGGTGTTTAAGGAGTAAGCATATACATTTGTAATACAAATTAAAACAAAATTTTCATAACAAGTATATTCATTAGAAGAAAATACAGTGAGAAGTTAACTTAGGTTGGTTAGTATTTTTCACTAGAAACCCCAAATGCGCTAGTATTTGGGGTTTTGTTTTTAATTACAATTTAAAAAATAATATAATCTTTTGTTTTTAAATTATCTGCCATGGTCCAAAAATGAGCTTTGCCATGTGCTAGTCGAAATAATACCAAGTCGGGACTATCTGCCGTTAAGCCAAAACTTTTTAAGAAAGGACGGTCGTTAAGCGCTTTCTTTTTCATTGCACGGTCGGTTATAAATTCTACCTCGCCAGCTATGCGCATCATAGTACCTATCATCCCTTCATGGTGATAAAAACAAACTTCTGTTTTTGGGTTTATGCGTAGTTGATTTGGAAATTCTTTAATTTCAGCAGTTTGAAAATAAAATCCACTTTCGTCGGCATACCAAAAACCTAGGGCACGAACACGTGGTTGGTCTCCTTCTGCCGTTGCTAAATAGCAAGTTGGGTTTTCGTTGGCAAATTTGATACAGTCTTGTAGTGTCATAGTTTGCAAATTTAATTCTTTAATTTTTTAATCAATAGCTCAACCGCTTTTTCTATCGAATCATTTTCTCCTAAGGTTTTAATAAAAGCACTTCCTACAATTGCTCCCGAAGCATGTTTACAAGCACTTTCAAAAGTTTCTTTGTTGGAAATGCCAAAGCCGATTAGGGTTGGATTTTTTAATTGCATATTTTTTATACGTTGAAAATACAGCTCTTTATTTCCTGCAAAGCTATTTTGAGTCCCCGTAGTGGCAGCAGAAGAAACCATGTAAATAAATCCGTTACTGTGGCTATCAATAAGTCGTATGCGTTCTTCAGGTGTTTCGGGAGTGATAAGCAGTATGTTTTCCAAGCTGTATTTATCTACCGTAGCCTTAAATTCGTTCAGATATTCTGCCATGGGTAGATCAGGAATGATTAAGCCGTCGATGCCTATTTCTTGTGCTTTTTTGCAAAATTTATCAAATCCAAATTGCAATACCGGATTTACATAACCCATTAGTATTAAGGGAATATTAGTTACTTTTCGTATGTCTTTGAGTTGCTCGAACAGTAAGTTTTGCGACATACCATTGGCCAATGCCACCTGACTGCTGTTTTGTATCACCGGACCATCGGCCATCGGGTCGGAGAAGGGGATGCCTATTTCTATTATATCTACGCCGTGGGCAGCAAGTTGTTTTATTATTTCTGTTGTGTCATTCAACTGTGGATAACCTGCTGTGAAATATACCGAAAGGATATTGTTTTGTTTTTCGGCGAATAATTTATTAATTCGATTCATTTGTTGTATTGTTAAATTGTTTTATTGTTACTCTAGAACGATTAAGATACTATCTTCGTTTATATCTTATCGTTAATCTCTAATCTCTTTATAAACTTTTTTAGTTTGTTGATGTCTTTTAATCCGGGTTCTGTTTCAAACTTGCTGTTTATATCAAGCCCGTATAATTTTGGATGAGCTATTTTTTTGATAGTTTCCACATCTTCTAAATCTATACCACCACTTAAAAAGAAAGGTGTTTTTCCTTGGTAGTTTTTTAATAATTCCCAATCGAATTTTATTCCTGAGCCACCCTTTTGTGTTGTTTTGGTATCAAAGAGAAAGTAATCACAACAGCTTTCGTAATTGCAGGTATTTTCAAAGTCATTTGCTTTGGCTATAGGGAAAGCTTTGATGATAGTAAAACCTTCTTCTTGCAATTGAATACATTGAAGTGTTGTTTCGTTGCCGTGTAATTGGAGTACATCCAAGCCATAACTTAGAGCCGTTTCGTGCATCTTCTCTATCGATTCGTTTACAAAAACGCCTACCTTTTGAATAGTTGCAGGTAAGTCACTTACCACTATTTTGTTAAGTGAAGCAGCATAACGAGGAGATTTTGCATAGAAGATAAATCCCATATAATCAGGATTCAGTTTGGCTAAATCGGCTATGTTTTGGGAGTTTCGCATCCCACATACTTTTATAAGAAGCCTCCCCCCAACCCCCTCCGGTAGAGGGGGCGACTGATTTGGAGTAAATTTAGTTTTCATTATATAAATATTTCTTTAAAATTTAAACATAGAAATAATAGTATCTATAAGAAAGTTAGAACTATCACACTCCCCCTCTACTGGAGGGGGTTGGGGGGAGGCTTCTTATAAATCTTTTCAAGGCTTCTGCCGGATTTTTTTCTTTCATAAAATTTTCTCCCATTAAGAAACCTCGGTATCCTGCTTGGCGTAAGTCTATAACTGTTTGAGGGTTAGAAATGCCGCTTTCGCTTACCTTGACAAATTCAGCGGGTATTTTATCTACTAACTGAAACGATACGTCAATATCCGTTACAAAAGTTTTGAGGTTGCGGTTATTTACGCCGAGCATATCTACAAATTGATTGGCATGACCCAATTCTTTTTCGTTGTGTACCTCAAGTAGCACTTCCAACCCTAACTCATGTGCTTTACGAGCAAAGTCTTTGGTTTGTTGTACCGTTAAAGCGGCGGCAATAAGTAAAATCAAATCGGCTCCCATCGCTTTGGCTTCGTAAATTTGGTATTCGTCGATAACAAACTCCTTCCGTAAGATGGGGCAGGTTACTTGCTGACGTGCAGTTATTACATCAGCCGGTGTTCCTCCAAAATATTTCTCATCCGTTAAGATAGAAATACCACAAGCACCCGCTTGGTCGTATCCGGAAGTTATTCCTACCAAATCAGCCTCTGCGTGTATCCATCCTTTGGAAGGTGATTTGCGTTTAAATTCAGCAATAATACCCGAATTGGATGCTAATAAATTCGTCTTCAACGAATGCGTTGGACGAGCAAAAGCAGGTTGTTTACATAAATCATCGATGGTTCTGATAGCCTTTCTGTTAGCTACTTCAATTGCTTTGTCAGCCAGTATGTTGTCTAGTATAGTCATATGTTATTTATATATCTCCAAAAATTTCTCAAAAGCGTCTTTTGCTCCACCCGATTCAATAGATTCAATGGCAATCCCTTTGCATTCGTCTAAACTATAATCAGGACAAAGCGTTTGGATAGCTAATGCCGAGTTGGCTATCACTACAGCTGTTTGTGCTTCAGTAGCTTTATTTTCCAATACATTTTTAAAGATACTTGCTGCATCATCGATGCTATTTCCTCCACTCAGTTGCTCATGCTCTAATCTGTTATATCCCATTTCTTCAGGAGAAATAACAATTTCTCTATTGTTTGAAATAATTTTGCTATTAGCCGTTAGGGATACTTCATCATAACCATCTAAGCTATGCACCAGTGTATAATTGGTGCCAATATGTTGGTTAATATAAGTATACAAACGTAACATGGTTAAGCTGTAAACACCTAATAATTGGTGCTTTGGTTGAGCCGGACTAATTAGCGGTCCGAGAACATTGAAGAAAGTACGCACTTGCAAGGCCTTACGAACTGGAGCTACATTTTTCATGGCCGGATTAAACAACGGTGCATGTAAAAAGGCTACTCCGGATTGGTCGATTGCTCGTTTAATTACCGTTTCATCGGTGGTAAATTTTGCTCCGTAATATTCCAATACATTTGAGGCTCCACTTACCGAAGTGGCTCCGTAATTACCGTGTTTGGCTACTTTATAACCGGCACCCGCTAGCACAAAACAACTTAAGGTAGAGATATTAAAGGTATTTTTACCATCGCCACCGGTACCTACAATATCAATAGGATTAAACTCGTTTAAATCTATTTTTAAAGCCAGTTTTAATAAAGCTTCTCGAAATCCCATCAACTCTTCCAAGGTAATAGGACGCATCAAATATACTGTGATAAAAGAAGCTATTTGCTCGTTGTTGTATTCGCCTGCCGCAATTTTGGTTAATATTTCGGTGGCATCTGCTCTACTCAAACTTTCGTAATTGAATAGGTTGTTTAGTATTTGTTTCATAATATAGAGCCTCCCCCCAACCCCCTCCGATAGAGGGGGAGAGGATATGGTATAAGTTTAATGTTATTACAATTATTATCTTATTAAAAATATTAAATATAATTCGGTTCAAATATACTAAGATTGAGCACTCACACTCCCTCCCTACTGGGGAGCGTTGGGGTGGGGCTTCTTAGTTCTCTAACCAGTTCAAAATCATTTGTTCGCCCATCGGTGTCAATACAGATTCCGGATGAAACTGTACCCCACGCACATTATAGGTTTTGTGGTGCAAGGCCATAATCATACCTTCATCGTCAACTGCAGTTATTTCCAAACAATTGGGTAAGCCGTTTTTGGATACCGCCCAAGAGTGGTAGCGCCCAACTTCTAATTGTTTGGGTAAGCCTTTGAATAAAACATCATCAGCAATGATAGTTACATTAGAACTCACTCCGTGGTAAACTTCCGGTAAATTTAGTAAGGTTCCTCCAAAAGCTTCACCAATTGCCTGAACACCTAAACAAACTCCAAAAATAGGTTTGGTAGGTGCATAGGTTTTAATTAGCTCTAATAAGATCCCCGATTCCGAAGGAATACCGGGTCCGGGTGAGAGTATGATTTTATCGAATTGGGCAATATCTGCCAAGGCAATTTGATCGTTGCGATGTACCTCTACATCTAAATAACCCAGCTTTTTAACTGCATGTACTAAGTTATAGGTAAACGAATCGTAATTATCGAAAACTAGAATTTTCATATTTATTGTTTATTTGTTTATTTGGTGATTTGCTTATTTGTTATCCTTTACAATTATTTGTTATTTCAACAAATAACCAAATTAACAGATAACCAAATCAGCAACTATTTACTTACTTGCTGTGTCTATTGCCTTTGTCAATGCTCCCAGCTTATTATTAACTTCTTGTAATTCACTTTCTTCAACCGATTTGGCTACGATGCCCGCTCCGGCTTGGTAATACAATACGTTGTTTTTACTTAAAAATGAGCGAATGGTTATGGCTTGGTTAAAACTTCCATCAAAACCAATGTAGCCTATACAGCCACCATAAAAACCTCTGTTATGCTTTTCAATTTTATCAATCAATTGCATGGCTTTTACTTTTGGAGCTCCCGAAAGTGTTCCTGCAGGGAATGTGTCAGCAAACAGCTTAATAATATTCGTGTCTTTTGGCAAATCGCCACTTACGGATGATACCAAGTGTAACACATGCGAGTAATATTGTACTTCGCTAAATACTTCCACCGTCACATTTTCTGCATTCCGACTTAAATCGTTGCGAGCTAAATCAACTAACATCACATGCTCGGCATTTTCTTTAGGGTCGTTGCGAAGTGCTTCAGCAATTTCTTTATCTTTTTCGTCGTTGCCACTACGTTTAAAAGTACCTGCGATGGGTGTTATATAAGCTTTTTGATCTTTTACCGTTAAATGGGCTTCGGGTGAAGAACCGAAAATTCGAAATGATCCGAAATCGAAATAAAATAAATAAGGAGATGGATTGATAGAGCGAAGTGTGCGGTAAAGCATAATATCGTCGCCTTTATAGGCTTGTTTAAAACGGCGTGAAAGCACAATTTGGAAAACATCGCCACGGAAACAATGTTTTTTACCTTGGCTAACCATTTGGCGATAATCTTCATCAGAAATATCAGACGATTCGTTTCCTATTTTACAAAAATCATAGCTGGTAATATTCGGACTTTCAATGATGCTTACAATATTAGCAATGTTCGATTTTTCTCCATCCAATAAGTTTTCAATAATGCTAATTTCATTTTTATAATGGTTTAAAGCAATTATGTATTTGTAGAGGATGTATTGAATCTCAGGAATATTATTTTCCGGTTTCTCAGTTGCAGAAAATTTTACGTCTTCAAAATACTGTACCGCTTCATAAGCGGAGTAACCAAAAAAACCGTTGATTGTATTTTTGTTTTTTAAATTTTCTGTTTTAAATGAAGCTAAAAAGCTGTCGAATGTGGTAGAAACGGTAAATTTATCTTTTACAGGAAGCGTTTGTGTTTTACCATTACAGGGTTGAATGGTGATTTCATTTTTGTGTACTGCAAAGCTAGCCATAGGCGAAAAGGCAATGTACGAATTGCTGTTTGTAGCTTTGTTGTAATCGGAACTCTCTAATAGTACCGAATTGTGATACAAGTCTCGTATTTTTAGGTAAATCCCGATGGGAGTTTGCAAATCACCTAAGAAGCTTTTGGTATTTACGGTTAGTTTTGTGGCCATCATAATGTATTAATTTCTGTATTTTTATTTCTCAAAATATTCCAAATAAGTGGGCATATCTTTATCTCCGCGTCCTGACACTGTAAGTACAACAACATCAGTTGGTTTAAAGCTGATTTTATGTAAAGCACCTAAGGCGTGTGCGCTTTCGAGAGCGGGAATAATTCCTTCCAATTCGGTTAGTTCAAAAGCCGCTTTCACAGCTTCGTCGTCGGTAATAGCAAACACTTGTGCACGACCGGTTTTTGCTAAATGTGCATGGATGGGGCCGATGCCCGGATAATCTAAGCCTGCTGAAATAGAATACGGTTCAATAATTTGTCCGTCTTCTGTTTGCATCAGCAAGGTGCGACTACCATGAATTACACCTTCTGTTCCTAATTGAATAGTGGCAGCCGTTTCATTGGTATGCACTCCTAACCCGGCAGCTTCGGCTTCTATTAATTGTACACGCTCATCATCCAAATGATAAAAAAATGTACCTGCAGCATTACTGCCACCACCCACACAGGCTATTAAGTAGTCGGGGTAATCGCGACCTTCTTTTTCTATTAATTGTGCTTTGATTTCTTGGCTAATAACCGATTGAAAGCGTGTTACCATATCCGGATAAGGATGAGGCCCAACTACAGAACCGATTATGTAGAAAGTATCTGTTGGGTTATTACACCAATCGCGAATGGCTTCGTTAGTGGCATCTTTTAATGTCTTGTTACCGGAAGTTACCGGAACAACTGTTGCTCCTAACATACGCATTTTCTGCACATTTAAATATTGGCGATTTACATCCGTTTCGCCCATATACACAATACATTCCATATTCATTAAAGCACAAACAGTAGCAGTTGCAACACCGTGTTGTCCTGCTCCGGTTTCTGCAATAATCCGTGTTTTTCCCATGCGTTTAGCTAAAAGAATCTGCCCTATGGTATTATTAATTTTATGTGCACCTGTGTGATTTAAATCTTCACGTTTGAGATACACTTTTGCTCCTATTATTTCTGATAGCCGTTTGGCTAAATAAAGCGGAGAGGGGCGACCCACATAATCTTTTAATAAACAAGTAAACTCTTCAATAAATGAAGGTTCGTTTATTAATTTCAAATAGTTTTCTTCTAATGCTTCCACATTTTTTTGTAGGATTTCGGGAACATAAGCTCCTCCAAATCTACCGTAGTAACCGTTTTTATCAACTGAGTATTTCATATATTGTTTATTTGTTTATTCGATGATTTGTTTATTTGTTATCACTTTTTTCAGAAGGCTGAGCATAGTTGAAGCCATAAAAAAAAGGCTTGTCGTGAGTTCGACAAGCCTTTGTATATTTTATGGTTCTATTAGATACACAGTGGTTCCCCTCACGAGTTGACTTTTCGTAAGCACCACCACCAATTTGTTACTAATAAAATTTTCATAATTGTGTTGTTTTTGTGAATGCAAAGATTATAATTTCAAATTAAATAACCAAACAAATAGATAAAAATCTTACTTTTGTGCTTGCAAACAGGCATTTATAGGATGGAAAACAAACGCTTAACCGATATATCATACTTACGAACCTTTGCAATAATTGCCATAGTTTTGTATCATTCCTTTTGTCCGTATATGGATTGGAAATATGTTGGTTCCTCCTATAATCCGATATATAATTCGATATTTAAAGTTTGGTTTGGTGCCCGTATGCCTTTGTTTTTGTTTATCTCCGGTTTTTTATTTTCTTACCTTATTTTTGTAAAAAACAAATACCAATCATTTACAGGTTTTGTTTGGAATAAAACTAAACGCCTTCTTATTCCATACCTTATTTTTGCTACCCTAATTATGTTATCGCACGATAAGTTAAGTTGGGTATATTTGAAAAACGGTTATTGGCATTTGTGGTTTTTACTTACACTTTTTTGGTGTTTTTTAGTAACACGTCTTTTCAAAAAAATAGACTATCCGTTATTTCATATCCTTTTTTTGATTGGGGTAACTTGTCTTAGCTTATTTGTTAAAACAAAAATTAAGTTTGGCATCAATCATTTTGTATTTGAGTATGTGTACTTTTTTTGGGGATATGTTTTGGCAAGGTATAGAAATAAACTGACTGTGTTTTTTGAGAAAAAAAGTGTGATTCTTTTTTTGTTAGTTGGCTTTTTCTAAATTTTTTGAGGATGTATTATGGAACATTTAATATGTATTTGATGTATGCATCCAATATTACATTTATTTTTTTTGTGTACGGGTTTTTACAACAATTATTGCAAGGAGGGTGGGTACAAGAAAACTTATTTGTGGAAACTATGAATAAATATAGCTACGGTATCTATGTGTTTCATGCATGGCTTATCTCTTTGTTATTTTTAAAAGGTAATTTTTATTCAGAATGGATTTATGGAAGAGCTATTGCAAATCCTGTAGCATTTCCTGTTTTGCTTTTTGTTTTTGTTTTCGTGGTATCAATGTTGATTACTCATTTTTTGCTAAAAACAAAAACAGGCCGATTTCTTATCGGATAGGCAGCACATCGGGTACCCACTTATCACAACCGGCAAGTACTTTTTTCGCCGAAAAATCTTTTGCTTTACAGTCGCATACATAAGGAGCCCATTTTACGCGTTGACTAACATCGGAACCGGGTCCGGTATTGCCTAACTCATAAAATCGAGCTGTTTTTTCATTTTCAGGATTACGCCAATTATCCCATCCGGCAGGTAAAATATGTTTACCCATTTCGCAGTGTACAAATACACTTTGTCCGTATGGTCGCCACGGCCTACCTAAATACACTTTCGTTACCATGTTGTCGGCAGTTAATTTACAGTTGTAAAAAATAAATCCGAATTCATTATTTTTTGGAGTAGATGGAGCCGTAATGTATGAATCTTTTTTGCTGTGAATTTGACATTTGTCGAAATAGGCTACCGAAGGACCGAAAATAAAATCGGTAGTTCCTTCTATATAGCAATTTAAATAATATTGACGACTTAGTTCATTTCCTGCAAAAACGGTGTCTTGGTTTCCTAAAATTTTACAGTTACTAAAAATTGCTTTATCTCCCTCTACGTGTAAAGCCACTGCTTGACCTAATTGAGGTGCATTGTTTTCTATTGTAAGGTTTTCAGCTCTAAACCCATGACCCTGCACTAGAAGAGTATACGTTCTAAAAGTGCCCATTTTTACATCCGTTCCGGGTATTGGCATGTTTGCATGGTCGGCCCAAGTAATAATAGTCGAATCTTTGTCTTCGCCAATCAATGAAACATTAAGTGTGGTGGTAGGAACAACTATTTTCTCTTTATAAATACCTTTTTTGATAAAAATGGTTTTGCGTTCGGTCATCATGGCACGAACAGATGAGATGGCTTCTTGTATAGACGTAAAATTTCCGCTACCGTCTTTGGCGACTACAATATCATACTTAGCAGATTTTTGTGAATAAGCTGTTTGCAGACAAAGTAGTGTGGCTAATAATAAAAAAACTTTCTTCATAACATGTAATTTTTATGGATGCGAATTTCAGCAATAATTGTCAAATAAAAAAGTGAAATTGAAAATTGTCTTAGGTGTTTAAGCCAAAACAAAAG